>JBFLZU010000094.1:0-3535 GCA_040756155.1 Nitrospirota bacterium
GTCCGTTCTGCTGTTTTCGGCTACAACCACCCCTGCTTATCCAGAAGAAGTCTATGAAATAATCCAAAAAGGAACGGCTAAAGAATCCCTTCAGCGGTTTGAAGAGAAAGCAAGGAATCTTGAGTCAAAGGGCAAACTTAAAAAGGCATCTGAAGCATACCTAAAGGCATCAAATCTCGCACGGGCATCTGGCAATTATCAAAAAGGAATACTCTTTGGCACAAAGGCTACAGAAATAGGAGAAAAGATAAATAATCCCGAAATACAGGCAAGGGCATCTATCTTTACCGCATTGTCATACATTAAGGTGGCAGATCATGAAAGGGCAAGGCTACTCCTTGAAAAAGGGGCAGTTCTCGCATCCCAGCTTGATATGAAAGGGTTAGAAGCAAAGGCTTATGAGCATATGGGAAATATATATAGAAAACTTTCCAATCCACAAAAGGCCCTTGAATACCATAAGAAAGCATACAGTGTTTATGAAAGGCTGGTGGCTGCAGTGGAAGAACCAGAGGTATCTCCAACAACGAAAAAGGGGAGAAAGAGAGCTGAACGCAGATTCAGCGATCCGAGATTTGTAAGGAATTTTATAGATGTTGCAATAGCAATAGGGAATACTTACAAAAATCTGGATGATTACGCATCTGCCCTTGACTATTTTGATAAGGCACTATTCTATGCTCAAGGTATTAAAGACAAGGAACTCAAGGCATATATGAGTATCGGCGATATTTATTTTAGGAAAGGTAATTACCATAAGGCACTGGAATACCACAAAAAATCCTGCGAACTCTCAGACAGCATTAATATTCCATGGCTGACGATATCTACCTATTCAAAGGCAGCGACGGATTACCGTATGCTCGGAAAACTCGAAAACGCTATTGACCATTACAAGAAGGCTATAGACGCCATAGAAGACACCCGCACGATGCTCCAGTCTGAGGAGATGCGGAGCTCCTTTTTTGAACAGACAACGAAGACATATGATGGCATGATCTCAACGCTAATGGCACTCGGGAAAACAGAAGATGCATTTAATTTCAGCGAGAGGGTAAGGGCAAGGACATTTCTCGATATCCTCGGAAACAAGATAGACCTCTCAAGAGGAAAGGCAACATCACTTGCAGAAGAGGAGATAGAACTGAGGAGAAAGATCAATGCTCTCCAGTTAAAACTTGAGGAAACAGATGACATTGAGATAAAGAATGAACTTGATGAGACAAAGAGACAATACAACAGGTTTCTCGAAAGGCTCCGCAAGGAAGACCTTGAACACGCCTCTCTTGTGTCAGTGGAACCATTCACTATAAAGGATGTCCAGTCTCTGCTCGAACCAGAAAAGACCCTGATTGAGTTTCATGTATTGAAGGGTATGACCATACGCTGGACAATAAAGAAAAACAGCATGCAGTCAGTTACTATAAAACATAGCAGGAAAGATATTCTTGAGAAGGTAAACTCACTCAGGGAATCTATCTCAGACATATCCTCTGAAGACAGATTTAAGGCGGTTTCGCGAGAACTGTATTCAATCCTTATTAAAGATGCAGGGATAAAGAAAGGAGACGAACTTATCATAGTACCACATGACCTCCTTCACTATCTTCCATTCCATGCCTTTGTTACTCCAGAAGGGAGATACCTTATAGAAGACCATATAATATCCTATCTTTCGAGTGCAAGCCTGATACGGTTCACCGCAGAAAAAAGAAAAAAGATAGGAGAAAATGTTCTTGCATTTGGCAATCCTGACCTTGGAAACCCAGTTTATAATCTCAGATATGCAGAGAGGGAAGCAAAGGAGATAGCACGGATATATCCGAAATCCGAGATATACCTCAGAAAGGATGCAACTGAATCAAGGGCAAAGGAAAGGCCAAACAGATACAGCATCCTGCACTTCGCAAGTCATGGTGAGTTCAGTGAACAGAATCCAATGGAGTCATCGCTCAGGCTTGCAAGAGATGAGAGAGAAGATGGAAACCTGTCAACAGAAGAGATATTCAGATTAAATATAAACGCATCCCTCGTGGTTCTGAGTGCATGCGAAACAGCCATTGGAAGGATCAGCAGTGGAGATGAAATTATTGGACTTACAAGGGCGTTTATATATGCGGGCACTCCATCAATAATAACCACCCTCTGGAAGGTTAATGATAAGACTACCTTTATGCTAATGCGTGATTTTTACCAGAATCTAAAAACAATGAGAAAGGCAGAGGCACTAAGGACTGCTCAGAACAATCTGATGAAAAACTACCACCACCCATTCTTCTGGGGTGCATTTGTCCTTACCGGTGACGCTGAGTGAAAGAAGATAAAAAAAGAAAGGTCCTAAGGGTTTTTGCTATTGGCATCCTCACCAGTATTATTGTCACACTCGCATCATATCTTGGCTATCTCGATTTCATACAGAGACGGGCGCTGGACCTCATGGTCTGGTGGAAAGAGGAAGAAAAACCATCTCAGATGGTCATAGTAACCATAGATGAGGAGGCATTCCAGTATCTCGGTGAAAGACAGCCTCTGCCAAGAAAATACCTTGCATCGTTGATTAACCTCATTAACAAATGCGGGGCAAGGGTTATAGGGCTTGATGTCGAACTTAAGGTCAGAACAGATAAAGATGCCGATACCTCTATCACAGAAGCCATCACAGACAGGACAGTACTAACATACGCAGTCATACCATCGTCAACAGAGGGACTCTATATTCCTACACCGTTGTTTATCAAAGACCCTAATATCATAAAAGGCTTTGCGAACACATACATAGACAGCGATGGTCTTATCAGGAGGACTCCATTAGTGTTAAAAGATGAAGGTGGCAATATTATGCATTCATTTGCACTCGCCATCTTTAAGCGTTTTACACAAAACAATGCTAACAAACGAGTATCCATTGATATGCATCCTGAGAAGGCTCTGAGGATAAATTACGCAGGGCATTCGGGAAGTTTCCCTATATATCCGAGTCTACCTCTCTTTCAGATGGAAGAAAGGAACATTAAACCTCCGTCTGATAATCCTTTCAAGGACAAAATCGTTTTGATTGGTGCAACATTCAAGGCGAGCAGAGACTTCTTTTTAACACCAAAGGGCTTAATGAGCGGGGTAGAGGTGCAGGCAAATATTGTGCATACGTTGCTTACAAAAGGTGAGGTAAGGGCTGTAAGCTGGATTATTGGATTACTGATACAGGTATCGCTCAGCATGATTGTGGGAATCCTCTTTATAACCTTTAGACCATTAAAGGCAGTTATAATAAGTCTCTCGGGCATATTCCTTTTCTTTGTCCCTCTCAGCTATCTGGCATATTCAAAGGGAAACTACTGGGTGGATTTTGTTCTACCTGTAGTTGCGGTCGCTATCACAAGTATTGCATATGACTATCTCGAAAGAAAAAAGATAAGAGAATCATTTAGCCAGTATGTGAGCAGTGAAGTCGTCGAAAAGATATACAGAGATGAATCAGCCCTTAAAGGACAGCGAAGGACTGTTACGGTTCTTTTCTCTGATATAAGAGGATTTA
>JBFLZU010000094.1:3635-12172 GCA_040756155.1 Nitrospirota bacterium
AAGATAAGAGAATCATTTAGCCAGTATGTGAGCAGTGAAGTCGTCGAAAAGATATACAGAGATGAATCAGCCCTTAAAGGACAGCGAAGGACTGTTACGGTTCTTTTCTCTGATATAAGAGGATTTACTACCATCTCTGAGAACTTAGATGTGGAATTGCTTGTTAATCTCCTGAACGAATATTTTTCTATGATGACTGATGCAGTATTCAAACACGGAGGCATGATAAACAAATTTCTTGGAGACGCTGTAATGGCGATATATGGAGCACCTGTTGATAACGCTGATCATGCCATATGTGCCGCCAGGACCTCTCTTGAAATGCAGGAAGGTCTCGAAAGACTCAACAGCCAATGGAAGGAGAAAGGAATTGTTTCTCTCCGTATAGGTATCGGTATTCATACTGGAGAGGTCTTTGCCGGAAATATCGGCTCAAGGAAAAGAAAAGAATATACCGTAACGGGAGATGCAGTCAACCTGGCATCCCGTATAGAGGGCTTAAACAAGGAGTTTTCAACATCCATTCTTATTTCTGATGACACATACAATCTCATAAAGGACTTTGTTGAAATAAGAGACATGGGTATGGTAAATGTAAAGGGGAGGCAGCAACCTGTGAGGGTGTATGAGTTAAAGGGATTGAGACATAAGGAGGGTAACCAATGAAGCGGTTTGCTTTTGCATCATTGATCTTTATGGCTGTGACAGTCATCTCTTATTCTATATCAGAGGCTACCACAGCAATCATCACAGAGATAAAATTGGGGCATGGGGCTGTAGAGATAAGGCATTCAAGGGGGAAAGAATGGAAGCCAGCACTACCACTTCAATCGCTCAATGCAGGAGATACCATAAGGGTATCGAAGGATGCAAATGTGGTAATTATGTTTTCGGGTGGAGAGGAAATCGTAAGGATAAGTTCAACGAATTCTCCCTATGAGGTTAAGGTGCAGAAGGCACCAAGTAGCAGAACACAGAAAGCTCAGGCTGTATTAAGCGAAGTAGCAGGTTTTCTTGCAGGTAAAAAGAAAGATGTCCTCTCAGCACCATTAGCCGTGAGAGGTCTCCAGCGACCACCTGCCATTATTAGCCCTAAGGACACTAAGGTGTCCATACAGTCTGTCTTTGAGTGGATCGGAACTCCAAGGATTCCTTACACAATAAGGCTTATGCATGAGAACACAAAAATATGGGAAAAAGTCAAAATATATAAAACACATATCGCTTATCCAAAAGACGAAAAGCCGCTCAGCACTGGAATCAGGTATCTCTGGGAGATAGAGACAGCAGGCTACCCTCCAGTGAATGCCTGGTTTGAGATCGCAACAGATTCAGAGAAAAAGGGCATAGAAGATGAACTCAGTTTTCTCAACGAACCAGACTACAGATCTTTTCCTAAATCTACTATCGCTGTGTTAAAATATGGAATTCTGGTATCAAGGGGATTTCATGCCGAAGGCAGGAATATACTGATAGAAGCGTTAGCTGCAGACCCTGATGAGCCTGTCCTACATATCCTACTTGGAGATTTTTATGATAATATTGGACTTAAAGACCTTGCAGCAGAGGAGTATGACGAGGCGAATTTCCTGACCACCAGAAAGCCGTAAGGAAAAGAGTTATTGACCTGCGAGAGTGGCGGAACTGGCAGACGCGCTGGACTTAGGATCCAGTGGGTAAAACCGTGGGGGTTCAACTCCCCCCTCTCGCACCAGCGGTAAACCCCGTTAGAAGACTCCGCCTTCTAACGGGAAGGCTCACACGGGGCATTAACCCCGTGTTCGCTCAAAAAGGAAAATTATTTTCATCCCCGCTGCAAGCCAAGTTAGAAGTTTTCTTTGGTAGATGTTCATGTCGTGATGATAATAGAGGCTCATTCAATAATGAACTTCTAACAGGGCAAGCAGCGGGGCATTCTAACGGGGTAAAATCATATTCAGAGAAAAACCTGTGACTCTTCTCCGTCCACCATTTACAGGCTCAAAAAAGCAGAATTACAGATATTTCACTCCTCCATTATTTTATAAACTACATCGTGCTCCCTTGCGTGCTCCTTTACCCTAATACCAACATGATCACCTTTTTTTACATGGTTTACATTCTTATGTTCAATCTGCATAGACTCTACTTTCTGGATAAAATTTGAGGTATGCCCCTTGATGTGAATAGTATCTCCAACTGCCAGTTCACCTTCCATGACAACTGCTGCTACTTCCAGATGGGTATAGTAGTGACTTATAATACCTATTCTTTCCTCTTTCATATTTCCCTCCTCCATCATTTCCTTCTTTAAAGATCGAAGAACAAATTTCAAGGAGAATGTTATCTTTCTCCATGTGCAGAGAAAAGGGATAACTTGTCGCAAGACTAAGGGGTACATACCTACCTTTAGTTAGGTACGTAATTTAAATAAATCCTTAAATATAATCCCTTATAATCTGCTCAAGAATATGGTATGGTTCCTGGAAGATCGCAAGACCTTCTGGGACTTACATCCTTTAGAGTTCTCTGCCTTATATGGGAGTCTTTCATTAGAGATTGAGAGTATTCCCCTCTTCATCTCAACAACAGAAGGGTTCTTACACTCGAATTTCTCTATGAGATAGGATGCAGCCTCTTCTGGTTTTATTGCATTGCCACATGTAAATATATCAACAGCAGCATAACCATACTCAGGCCAGGTATGGATGGATAGATGAGATTCGGCAATAACGACCATCCCGCTAATACCAAAGGGACTGAATTCATGAAAAGCCACATCTATAATGGTGGCTTTCGCTTTCTTTGCGGCGGATACCATTGTCTCACGAACAGCATTAATGTCAGATATGGTATTAGAGTTGCAGTCCCTCAACTCTATAAGCAGATGTGTACCTAACGCATACAATCCCCTACCCCCCTTCATCTTGGTCTTGAAGTTGAAATATCTTCAGGACCATTGAGAATTTAAAACTAAGCAAAATATAACAATATGCCATAATTTGTCAAGGAAATTTTAGTATTTTGGAAACTCTCAGAACCAGAATCCATCCCTGAGTATTCTACCATCATCAGAGACAACAGCCTCTGCTGTAAAGTGTCTGCCCTTTGAAATAAGGTAGTCAAACCTCAGGTCTTTCCACCTTACCGCAAATCCATCTTCTGTCTTCTCGGTTGTAACATACGGATACCTTGCAAAACCAAGAAAAATATTTACAGCCCTTGCCTCTTTTGAAGCATCTATAATCTCTGTGGTATCTGATTTTTTTAACGCTGAAAGAATACCTCTTTCTGGCAAAAGCACATCTATGTTGCCCTTAAGAAACACATTGTCTTTCTCCACTACTGCATGCCATCTGAATGGGTTTGCAGGATTCGGGAATGCACCATAACTTACCGATGCAGGGTATTCTCTTATCAGCGTATCAATTGCCTTTGTGTGTGAAACAAGCCTCACTCCCCAGTATAGTATGATGAGTATAAGGACAGCAGATGCAATCGTTATCGAGAGGTTTTTAAATCTCCAGATCATAAGTAATCCTGAGAAAAGAACCACATACATCCAGAGGTCAATGATAAATACCACATCCCATGCATACCAGCGGTCACTGAACGGGTAAAAAACCTTCGTTCCGTAAGCAGTAGTAATATCCATCAGGACATGAACCGATGTGCCGAGCAGAGAGAGCATAAAAAGGGGCATAAGCCTTGGGTATGAGGTAAAATATCTCACAATGAGAGCAATTATCAGTGAAATAATCACGATACCTATGATCGAATGGGTTGGTCCACGATGGTATTTAAGGAATATCTCCCTTCCCCAGAGCCTGGCGGCGTAATCAATATCAGGTGCTATAGATGCAGCAAGCAGGGTAACAGTCGCAATATTCCCCATCTTCTGTTTAAAACCTGCTGCAGATAAGACCGCACCTGTGAGTGTATGGGTTAAGGGGTCCATCACTCGTATCTCAGCGCCTCTATCGGGTCGAGGTTGGCTGCTTTTCTGGCAGGATAGAATCCAAAAAATACTCCAACCGCAGCCGAGAATCCAAACGCAAGAAATAGCGAACCTATTGATATTAATGTGGGCCAGTCGGCAAAATACGAAATCAGTTTTGATCCAATGATGCCGGATATTATGCCAATACTACCACCAATAAGAGCAAGAACCACAGCCTCGATTAAAAACTGCTTCATTATATCGCTTCCCTTTGCACCAACAGCCATTCTTATGCCTATTTCCCTGGTTCTCTCTGTTACCGAAACGAGCATTATGTTCATTATCCCTATACCACCAACTATCAGTGAAACTGACGCAACCGCACCTAAAAGAAGTGTCATAACCTTTGCAGATTCCTCTGCTGTTGAGAGAACCTCTGTAAGGTTTCTAACAGTAAAGTCATCCTCTTTTCTGGGTCCTATCTTGTGTCTCTGTCTGAGGAGTTCTGTTATCTGTCTTCCTGCCTCATCCATAAATTCTGGACCCTTTGCCTTAACAAATATCACCCTTACCATACCAAGAAATGCTGTGCCGAACAGTTTTTTCTGTGCAGTCGTAACAGGAACGACTGCAATATCATCCTGATCCATTCCCATTGGAGACTGTCCTTTTCTCGGTAATACCCCAACAACAGTAAATGGAACTTTCTTTATCCTGATAATCTGACCAACAGGGTCAATGTCACCGAAGAGGTTTTCAACAACTGTCTGTCCAAGAACAGCAACTTTTGTTGCCCCTTCCACATCCTGATTTGTAATTAATCTCCCTCTTAAAATATTCCATTCTCTTACCTCGAAGAAATCAGGGGTCTCTCCTCTCACCATTGTGCTCCAGTTCTGATTACCTGCAACAATCTGTGCTGTTCCTGGAAGCGATGGTGCTGACCGTTCAACAGCAGGACATTCGGCTGCTATCGCCTTTGCATCATCAACGGTAAGTGTTGGTGCTGTCCCTGCACCGAACCTGAGTCCTCCTGCGGTTGTAGCACCTGGTAATATTATAAATAGGTTAGAGCCTATACTGGCTATCTGTGCAGCTATCTTTGCCTTTGCACCCGAGCCAACAGCCACCATAGCAATAACTGCCCCAACGCCGATAATTATCCCGAGCATCGTGAGGGCAGAGCGCATCTTATTCACCCTTAATGCCTTTATTGCAATCTTTAGACTGGCTAAAAGATTCATTGTGGCCTACCAAGTGTCATGTTGAGTGAAGCAAAACATCTCTCTTTCCATCTTTCAAAATTTTACCATCTTTAAAAAATATAACCCTTTCAGCATACCCTGCAATATCGGCTTCATGTGTTACAAGGAGTATAGTAATGCCCTGTTCCCTGTTTAACACCTCGAATATCTTCATTATCTCAGCACTGGTCTTTGAATCAAGATTACCGGTCGGTTCATCGGCAAGGATTATCGCCGGTTCATTCACAAGTGCCCTCGCAATTGCTACTCTCTGTTGCTGTCCACCGGAAAGCTGGCTTGGATTGTGGTCTTCCCTTCCTGTAAGTCCGACTGCGTGTAGTGCCTTTAATGCCTTTTCCTTTCTTTCCCTGGCAGGTGTCCCGTTATAAAGCATCGGCAATTCAACATTCTCAAGTGCAGATGTGCGTGGAATGAGATTGAAGACCTGAAATACAAAACCTATCTTTTTATTGCGTATCTGGGCACGCTCATCCCTTTCCAGATTACCAATATCAGCACCTTCTAAGAGATAGATACCGCTTGTAGGCCTGTCGAGACAACCTATGATATTCATAAATGTTGACTTACCAGAGCCTGAAGCCCCCATTATAGCCACAAATTCACCTTTGTTAATTTTAAGGGTTATACCCTGAAGCGCAGGCACCTCTATCTCACCAATTATATATATCTTAATGAGGTCTTTTACCTCAATAAGTCTATCTCTCATATCTATCTGAACATGCGTGGCACGCCACCCGGAGGGTGTCCAGCGGCTGGTGAAGGTTTCATCTTAACGCCTAAAACACCTTCTACCACAACCTCCTGTCCTTCTTTTATATCGCCTTCTAATATCTCACTGAAGCTACCGTTACTGATACCTATTCTGACAGGTATCGCCTTCAATTTCCCTTTCTCAAGCATCCATACCTTCTGCCATGCTCTGTCTTTCTTATCTCTTTTATCACTTGATTCTTTTTTCTCAGGCGAAGAAGATCCCTTAGGTGGTCTGAACCTGAGTGCAGCATTAGGAACCTTAAGAACATTATCCTTCCGTGCAATTATAATTGAGACATTGGCTGTCATACCAGGCTTGAGTCTCAGATCAGGATTATCCACCCCGACAACTACATCGTATGTCACAACATTCTGAACAACGATAGGGGCATTTCTCACCTGTATTACCTTCCCTTCAAAAACCTTCTCAGGATAAGAATCTACTGTAAACTCAACATCCATCTCATCTTTTACCTTACCTATATCTGCCTCGTCCACATTGGTATCTATCTGCATCTTTGTAAGGTCCTGTGCGATAGTGAAGAGTGTGGGTGCCTGAAGGCTCGCTGCAACCGTCTGCCCTACATCAACATTCCTCGATATAACTATACCGTTAACAGGTGCCTTTATAACTGTATATGAGAGATTTACCTCGGCAAGATTGAGCGCAGCTTTTGCCTGTTCCACCTGTGCCACCGCAGAATTCACCTGTGCCACCGCAGAATCGTAATTGGTCTGTGCTGTATCAAGGTCACTCTGAGAGATTATCCCCTTTGCACTCAGTTCTTTCGCCCTCTCAAGATTCCTCTTTGTATCTGCTACCGCCACCTTTGCCTTCTCAAGATTCGCCTCTGCATTCACGAGATTAGCCTTTGCCTGATTTACCTGTGCTGAAAATGTAGATGGGTCGAGCCTTGCAATTACCTGCCACTTTTTTACAACAGAGTTGAAATCAGCATAAAGACTTTGTATTGTTCCTGAGACCTGACTCCCAACAAGTACTGTTACTATTGCATTGAGCGTCCCACTCGCAGAGACCGATGATGTAAGTTCACCTCTTTCTACCTTAGATGTCCTGTAACTCTTCTCTGCACTATCCTTTTTGCTGTAATACCACCATATCACTCCACCTATAGATAAGATAATAATTATTATAGTTATTATTACACCTTTCTTTCGCATTACCCCCCCAGACAGGTTCAAAGTTCAAGGTTCAATGTTTTTCCTGTTTTTCACTTTTAACTTTCAACTTTCAACTTCTTTAGTGTTATACCTGCCACCCTCTCTAAGTTTACCAGTGATTTATTATAATCTATCACAGCTTTTTTTTCATTACTTATCGCAGTCGCAAGTTCCTCCTGAAAGGTAAGAATATCGTGACTTGTGGACATTCCTACAGCAAACTTCTTCTCTTCGGCATCGAGTTTCTTCTCTGCAAGGACTCTTGCAGACCTCGTAGCATCAATCCTCTTGAGCGCCGCCTCAACCGCCCTTATCGCCTCTCTAACCTCAACAGTTATGGTCTGTTCTATGTTTGAAAGTTCAACCCTTGCCTTCTCCTCCTCGATTTTCGCCTTCATATAGTTGCCCTTTGCAGCCCTGTTTCCTATGGGTATTGAGAGGTTTAATCCGACTTCCCATGCGTAGTAATCTGTAGTCTTAACCCTTTCAAGATTTGAACCGTAATCTTTGTCAAGCCCATTTAACCCAATGCTGCCGAGGAGATTCAGGTCGGGGAGTTTCTGGTTCTCAAATAGCCTTTTATTTATCCCTTTATTTATTATCTCGGTCTTTGCCTGAATATAATCAGGGCGGTTCTCTATCGCAGCAGTAAACATCTCTTTTGGTTCAACCTTTACCTTTATGATAGAAGGCTTATCCACCGGTATGATGGAGACATCCCAGTTGTTCTTCAGCCCTGTGATTTTTTTAAGGTTATCCTCTGTATCGGCTACTGTTTTCTCAGCAAGGATAACACCCTCTTCTCTCGATGCCACACCAGCCTCTGCCTGTATAACCTCTATGGGAGCAAGTATCCCTACCTCTACCTTTGCACGGTTTCTATCAAGAAGGTCTTTCGCAAGTCTTAGTGAGAGCCTTCTTACATCAAGCTCTTCTCTTGCGAGAAAGAGGTCCCAGTAAGCCCTCTGGACATCAGAGATAACATTGATAATCCTGCTTCTTAGTTGATTTTCTGATATAGACTCATTGTTCTTAGAAATTATTATCCTCGAAAGATTCACATCCCTTCCGAGGTTTTTCAATAAAGGCTGTGTGATAGATAGTCTAATATCAGATTTGTAGTAGGGATTGATAATTGCCTGTGTTGAATTCGTTCTGAGTCGCTCATTGGTAAATTTTAACTCATATGTTGCACCTGTTAAGAGTTTCTGTTTAAAGTTGACATCTAAGTCTACAGTCCTCTGTATATCTTTATCACCTACCCCTGTGAGCCTCGATGCCCTCCGTGTTACTGAGTCGTTGTTTGTAAGTTCAAGACTAAGAGAAGGATCAAATACCGCCTCTTCAACCATTGTCTCTTTCTCTCTGACATCAGGATTATAACGCTCAATAGCTATATCGAGATTATTCCTTAAGGC
>JBFLZU010000095.1:0-17573 GCA_040756155.1 Nitrospirota bacterium
CATTTGTGGTTTATTCAACAATCGTTCAGGCAGCAGGTGGCAGGAGCATACTAGTCCCCCTAAAGAAAGGACGGCACGACTTAGAGACTATGGCATCAAAGATAACCAGTTCTACAAAGTTGGTCTTTATAGCGAGCCCGAATAATCCGACCGGCACAATAAATACAGCTTCAGAATTCGGAAGATTTATGGAGCGCCTTCCTGAGGATATAATAGTTGTGGTAGATGAGGCATATCACGAATATGTAACAGCAAAAGATTACCCTGATACCCTGCAATACCTAAAGAATGGAAGAAATATCATTATACTGAGAACATTCTCCAAGATATACGGGCTTGCAGGTTTTAGGATAGGCTATGGATTAACAAAAGAAAGTTTTGTTAATTATATGAACAGGGTAAGGCAGCCTTTCAATACAAGCTCGCTTGCACAGAGGGCTGCCCTCTTTGCCCTTTCAGATCATGGGCATGTGAAAGAGTCTCGCAGGATAAATGAAGAAGGCAAGAGATTTCTGTATAAAGAATTTAAATCACTATGCATTGATTATATACCTACAGAGGCAAATTTTATCTACATTGACCTTAAAATGGACTCTAAAAAGATATATGATAGACTCTTAAAAAAAGGGGTGATTGTAAGACCGATGGGACCAACACAACTGAGGATAACAATAGGATTACCAGAGGAAAATAGAAGATTCATACAGACATTAAAGGAGATACTACAGAAGACAGGGAGGCTTTAAATGATAATAGTTCTGAAACCAGATGCGACAGAGGAACAGATAAAACATATCGTCAAAAAACTTAAAAGCTTAGGACTAACTGCTCATATTTCAAAGGGTGTAGAGAGGACTATTATTGGTGCGATTGGTGATGAAACAGCATTAAGGGATCAGCCACTTGAGGTTATCGAAGGTGTTGAGAAGGTACTCCCTATACTAAAGCCCTATAAACTCGCAAGCAGGGAGTTTAAGGCTGAGGATACTACTATCGCTATTGCTGGAAGGGTTATAGGAGGTAAGAGGATTCATGTAATGGCAGGGCCGTGTGCTGTGGAGAATAAGACCTTACTTATAAGGATTGCGGAGGAAGTAAAGACAGCAGGTGCCACCTTTTTAAGGGGTGGGGCGTTTAAGCCAAGGACTTCGCCATATACCTTTCAAGGGCTGGGAGAGGAAGGATTGCGGTATCTGGCTGAGGTCCGGGAAAAGACTGGTCTACCAATAGTTACAGAAATTATGGATCCGAGGGATACCAAACTGATTATGAAGTATGCCGATGTAATACAGATAGGAGCAAGAAATATGCAAAACTTCCGGTTACTTACAGAGGTCGGCTCCTATGATAAACCAGTTCTCCTTAAGAGGGGTCTTTCTGCGACGATCAAAGAACTTCTGATGTCAGCAGAATATATAATGTCAAAAGGTAACCATAAGGTTATTCTCTGTGAACGGGGCATAAGGACATTTGAGACAGAAACACGAAACACATTAGATTTAAGCGCTATACCTTTGTTAAAGAAATTAACCCATCTCCCTGTGATTGTTGATCCAAGCCATGGTGTCGGGAAATGGGAACTCGTTCCAGCAATGTCAAAGGCAGCAATTGCAGCAGGTGCTGACGGACTTATCATTGAGGTTCATACAAATCCAGAAGAGGCACTATCTGACGGTGAACAGTCCCTCAAGCCAAAATTATTTAAACAATTGATGGTAGATCTGGCGGCTATCGCATCGGCTGTGGGAAGGGAGATGTAAAAAGTTGAAGGAATTCAACAAATAAAAATCAAAATGCAAAAATCAAAATGTAAAATGACAAATCAAATAAGAACTAAAAGTAATAAGTGAAAGGGCTTAGATGGGTGTGCATTTTAACAGGATGGTTATCATAGGGGTAGGGCTTATAGGTGGCTCGTTGGCATTGACATGCAGGAGAAAAGGTCTTGCTGATTGCATAGTCGGCGTTGGGAGAAATAGAGAAAATCTTAAAAAAGCAGTAGAGATAGGTGCGATTGATGAGTTCTATACAGAGGCAAAAAAGGCTGTCATCGGTGCAGATATAATAATCCTTTGCTCACCAGTAGGGAGTTTTATTGATATTCTCAGGGGTATAAAAGATAAAATCAAAAAGGGGAGCACATTGACAGATGTAGGGAGTGTAAAAGGAGAACTGGTTGGCATGATTGAAGGGATAATCCCCGATGGTGTTTATTACATCGGAGGACATCCGATTACAGGTGGAGAACGTTCCGGGATAGAGGCTGTATCTTCTTACATGTTTGATGGTGCCTTGTGCATCCTTACCCCAACGAGCAAGACAGATATGAATGCTTTAAAAGTAGTGAGAGAACTATGGGAAGTGATCGGTTGCAGGGTTACAAGTATGGACCCATGGTTGCATGATAGGATATTTGCAGCAGTGAGTCATCTTCCCCATATCGTTGCATTTGCTTTAGTAAATACCGTAGCAAGATTGGATGCAGGTAGGTATCTTGAATACTCTGGGGGTGGATTTAGAGACACAACGAGGATCGCATCTTCCTCTCCAGAGATGTGGAAAGATATATGTATGTTAAACAGTAACAATACAATCGAAATGATAGAACTTTTTGAACAAGAGCTTGATATGATAAAACGCAGTCTGCAGAAAAAGAGGTGGGATTTGCTTATTGAGAAATTTGTGGCTGCCAAGAAGGTGAGGGATGGATTATAGACAGAACACAGAAGACAGAGGACAGAACTTGGTGAATTCTAAGGCTTTAAGGATTTCTCCTGTAAGGTCATTGCGGGGAACTATCAGGGTTCCTGGCGATAAGTCCATATCTCATAGAGCAGTGATTATTTCGTCCATAGCAGAAGGAAAGAGCCGTATAAAGGGTTTTCTGATAGCCGAAGATACAATGAATACCGTGATGGCTTTTAAGAAAATGGGGGTTCAGATAGATAACACAAATAAGAATTGCATGACTATTGAAGGTAAAGGTATTAGTGGACTTTCAGAGCCAGAGGATGTCCTGAATTTAGGTAACTCTGGCACATCTTTGAGGCTACTTTCAGGATTACTTGCGGGACAGGATTTTTTCTCTGTTCTCACAGGGGATGAATCATTGAGAAGAAGACCGATGAAGAGGATTATTGAGCCGCTCACAAAAATGGGCGCAGAGATTTTAGGGAGAGGTGAAGGTAGTTTTGCGCCAATTGCAATAGAAGGGAGGGAATTACATCCTATAGATCACACATCTCCTGTTGCAAGTGCACAGGTAAAATCCGCAGTGCTACTTGCAGGTCTGACTGCTGATGGAAAGACCTCGGTCACAGAGCCTGCAAAATCGAGAGATCATACAGAAAGGATGTTAAAAGGATTTGGCGTTGAAGTGGAAGAGGAGGGATTAACTGTAAGGATAAAAGGGAGAGCCACATTTGAAGGTAGAGATATAAATATTCCTGGAGATCTATCTTCAGCAGCCTTCTTTATCGTGGCAGGAACGATTGTCAAAGGCTCTAATTTAACGATAAAGGATGTGGGATTAAATCCGACAAGGACAGGTTTTATAGATGTACTAAAAGAGGCAGGGGCGAATATAAGGATTGAAGAGTTACATGAAGTCTGTGGAGAGCCAGTCGGGGATATATCGATAAGGGCAAGCCAGCTTAAAGGTATTGAAATAGGAGGAGATGCTATTCCGAGGACGATAGATGAATTCCCAATACTGTGCGTCGCTTTTTCTGTTGCCGATGGTGAAACCATTATCAGGGATGCAAAGGAATTAAGGTATAAAGAGACTGACCGTATACATGCAATAGCGATTGAACTCAGGAAGATGGGTATTGACTTAGATGAGATGGATGATGGATTAAGAATCAGGGGAGGCAGGAGGTTCTCGGCGGCGGTCTGCCAGAGTCATGGTGATCACAGGGTAGCAATGGCACTTGCCATAGCAGGTCTTGTTGCAGAAGGAGAGACTGTGATCGAAGATACAGACTGCATAAATACATCATTTCCCGGGTTTATGGAAACATTGGGGTCGTTAATTAAAATACGGAATGGACATGGGTAAGGTTATAGCGATAGATGGACCTTCAGGCGCCGGCAAGAGCACTGTAGCAGGGATATTAGCTCAAAGGCTTGGTTATCTATATGTTGATACTGGTGCAATATACCGTTCAGTTGGATGGAAAGCAAAGGAAAAGAATGTCGATATTAATGATAGTGCATCTGTTAAAGAGTTATGCAGATCTATAAAAATCAAGATAGATAATGACCGGATATATGTAGATGGTTGTGATGTGACAGGAGAGATCAGGACTCCTGAGATGGGAATGATGGCATCTAAAGTCTCTGCGATACCTGAGGTAAGGAAATCTCTGCTTGAGTTGCAGAGAGGGTTCGTCAAGGAGCATGATGTAGTAATGGAGGGTAGAGATATAGGAACAGTTGTATTTCCTGAGGCTTCTATTAAGTTCTATATTGACGCTTCAGTTATAGAGAGAGGGAAAAGAAGACTTGATGACCTGATTTTCAGCAGGATTGATTCAAATCTTCAGGAAACGGTTAAAGAAATTATTGAGAGGGACTATAACGATACAACAAGGGAAATTGCACCATTGAGAAAGGCTGATGACTCTATCTATATTGATTCTACAGATATGAGCGTGGATGAGGTGGTTGAGAAAATGCTTGTAGAAATAAGCAAACTTAAAATAGGATTCAAGGGACAAGGGGTCAAGGATTCAAGTGAAGACCTTAGAAAACAAACACTTGAACCCTCGAATTCTTGAATCCTTTTATTAATAATGGGTTGGGTTTTATATGATGTTTTCCATGTTATTGTATATGTGTTAGCCAGGATTTTATTCCGTTTGAAGGTTGTTGGAGATGAAAATATACCAGCAGAGGGGGGGGTCATCGTGGCATCTAATCATGTAAGTTATCTGGATCCTCCACTTCTCGGATGTGCTATAAAGAGACGAGTAAATTTTATGGCAAGGGAAGAACTTTTCAGGATGCCTCTGCTGGGATGTCTTATTAAGAAATTCAATGCATTTCCTGTAAAAAGGGATAAGGCTGATAGGACGGCAATTAAGAAGGCTATCTCACTTCTTAAGAATGGTGAGGTCGTAGCGATGTTCCCAGAGGGGGCAAGAAGTGAAGATGGGTTACTTCAGAAACCGAAACCTGGTATTGGATTGATAACAACCCTCAGTGGTGTGAGTGTGGTTCCCACATATATAAAAGGAACAGAGGTATCAATGCCGGTAGGTGTCTGGAACATAAGATTTTCGCCTGTTACCATTTATTTTGGTGAGCCCCTTAATTTCCCTCTGAGGGAAGATTATCAAAGTATAGGGCAGAAGATAATGGACAGGATTGCAGAGATTAAGGATACTGTGAACAGATGAATATATTTATTACAAAGAATGCAGGTTTCTGTTTTGGGGTGAAGAGGGCTATTAATATCGCATTTAAGGCCGCTGCAGAAGATAAAAATGGTACTTATACACTTGGCCCAATCATACATAACCCACAGGTAGTTCAAAAATTGGCAGATGAAGGCGTAAAGGAAATTGAAGATATAAATCAGGGAAATATCAGGAGTATTATAATAAGGTCTCATGGAGTACGGCCAGAGGTATACTCAGATATTAAGACTAAGGGGTATAGGATAATTGATGCTACCTGTCCTTTTGTTAAGAATGCACAGAGACATGCAGATATCCTGAAGAAAGAAGGGTATCAGGTAATAATTATCGGAGATAAAGAACATCCTGAAGTAAAAAGCATCCTGGGATATGCAGGTTCTAAGGCAATTGTTGTGGGGAGTGTAGAAGCACTTCAAAGTGTTAAACTGAGAAAGAAGGTGGGGATTGTAGCTCAAACAACCCAGCATTATGGCAATGTGGTTTCGATTGTCCGTGAGTGTTTAAAAACTGTCAGGGAACTCAGGGTATTTAATACAATCTGTGATTCCACACATGTACGCCAGGAGGCAACAAAAGAACTTGCAAAAAAGGTTGATGTCATGATAGTTGTTGGTGGAAGATGCAGTGCCAATACAGGACGACTTGCAGAAATAGCAAGAGAAATAGGAACAGAGACTTACCATATAGAAGTTCCAGATGAACTCCGTGAAGAATGGTTCGATGGCATAGAGAATGTCGGCGTAACAGGGGGTGCATCTACGCCTGATTGGGCTATAAATGCAGTTATCGAGAGAATAAAAGAGATTAATAAAAGGAGGTAGTTTAGATAATGGATGTTGATAAAAGAGAACGTATAGAAAGCCATGAAGATATTCAAAGACTTTACGAAGAATCCTTCAAAAGTATAAAAGAAGGAACGATTGTTAAAGGTAAGATCATTCAGGTCTTGCAGGATGGTGTGGTGGTTGATGTAGGTTATAAATCTGAGGGTATAATTCCCCTTCAGGAATTTCAGAAAGAAGAACTTGAGCGTTTATCTCTCGGAAGCGAGATAGATGTGTATATAGAGGAGTGGGAAGACGCTGAAGGGAATATGATATTATCTAAGGAAAGGGCAAACAAGATAAAGGTGTGGGAGGATTTGACAGGTGTGTGTGAAAAAGGAGGGATTGTTGAGGGTAAGATAGTGGCGAAGGTCAAAGGAGGGATGTCTGTAGATGTTTGTGGAGTAAAGGCATTCTTACCTAACTCACATATAGATGTAAAACCACCCAGGAATATAGATTCACTTGTTGGTAAGGTTTACCAGATGAAGGTCTTGCAGGTAAATCAGAGAAAAGGTAACATCGTGCTTTCGAGAAGGGCTGTATTAGAGGAAGAGAAAGAAAAAAGAAGGGAAGAGACACTTGCCAGACTTAAAGAAGGTGCTATCTTGAAAGGTATCGTGAAGAATATAACGGAATATGGCGTCTTTATAGATATTGGTGGTATAGATGGGCTTCTTCATATTACTGACATCTCATGGGGAAGGATAAATCATCCTTCAGAGGTATTTATGGTCGGTGACAGTGTAAAGGTTGTTGTCCTAAAATATGACAGGGTAAACCAACGTGTATCACTCGGTTATAAACAGTTAACCCCTAATCCATGGGCTGAGATTGAGCAAAAATACCCCATAGGCAAGAAAATAAAAGGCAGGGTAGTAAATATTACCGATTATGGAGCATTCGTAGAATTAGAAGAAGGCGTAGAAGGACTGATTCATGTATCAGATATGTCTTGGACTCAGAAGATAAAGCATCCCTCAAAGATTGTTGCGATAAGCGATGTTATAGAAGCAATGGTTCTTAATATAGAAAAGGAAAATAAAAAGATAGCCCTCGGAATGAAACAGATTGAGCCTAATCCATGGGAAACAATTATTGAGAAATACAAAGTGGGGCAAAAGATTGAAGGAAGGATCAGAAATATGACCGAATTTGGTGCCTTTGTAGGGTTGGAAGAAGGGATTGATGGGCTTATCCATATATCAGATATCTCATGGACGAAACATTTAAAACATCCTTCAGAGGTGCTTAAGAAAGGGCAGAAGGTTGAGACAGTTGTACTGGGGATTGATAGGGATAAAGAACGAATTTCCCTCGGACTCAAGCAGCTTACACCCGATCCGTGGGAGGATGAAATACCAGAAAAATTTAAGGTGGGGGATGCGGTAACAGGGAAGGTTGTAAAGATAACAGATTTCGGTATCTTTGTAGAATTTGAAGAGGGTGTTGAAGGACTGATCTATTCCTCTGAAATAGATAAAGAGCCATCACAAAAGATAGAAGACATTGCAAATCTCGGAGATAAGATCACAGCAAGGATTATAAAGGTAGATACTTCGGAGAGAAAGATAGGTCTCAGTCTGAGGGCTTATCAAAAAGGTACAGGTAAAAAGAAGGCAGGAAAATGAACTGGAGGCATTTCATAAAGGTCAGTCTTATCACGATTGTAATTGTCGCTTTTGTTTCACTGATTATGACACTTATTGTGGAGAAGAAAGGTGTTATCTCTAGAGATAAAGTTGCATTGATCAGGATAGAAGGTGTGATACTCAGCTCAAAGGATGTAATTGAACAGCTTAAAAAATATGATAAGGATCCAACAGTTAAGGCTATTGTGCTGAGAATAGATAGTCCTGGAGGAGGGGTTGTTCCTGCCCAGGAAATTTACGAGGAGGTGAAAAAGATAAGAGATAAAAACGGGAAAAAAGTAGTGGCATCTATGGGTTCAATGGCAGCATCGGGAGGTTATTATATAGCCTGTGCAACAGAAAAGATCGTAGCAAATTCAGGATCTATTACAGGAAGTATAGGAGTTGTATTAGAGCTTGCAAACATAGAGAAACTGATGGAAAAGATCGGGGTCAAGAGTATAGTGATCAAAAGTGGGAAATATAAGGATATTGGTTCTGTATTTAAAGAGATGAGTACAGAAGAACGAAGGCTTCTACAGAGTGTTATTGATGATATTCACCAGCAGTTCATAGATGCGGTTGCAGAAGGAAGAAAGTTGAAAAGGGAAAAGGTTGTAGCCATTGCTGATGGCAGGATATTTACAGGAAAACTGGCAAAGGAAATGGGACTGATAGATACTCTTGGAACACTTGAGGATACAATAAAATTAGCTGCTGAGCTGAGTGGTATAAAGGGTGAACCAAAGGTGGTTACAGAAGAGAAAAAGTTAGGTATACTTTCAATACTGAAGGGAACTCTTATAGATGGAATATCTAAGGAATATCCTCAGAGAAAAATAAATCTTCAATATATATATAGTCCATAAAGGGAGGTAAATATTATGACCAAGTCACAGCTTATCGAAAAAATATCTGAACGGGTTGACAGCCTGACAAAGAAGGACACAGAGGTAATTATAAATATAGTATTTGGCAGCATAAAAGATGCCCTTTCAAGGGGAGACAAGGTAGAAATAAGAGGTTTTGGGAGTTTCAGTTTAAGGCACAGAAGAGAGCGGGAAGGGAGAAATCCAAAGACAGGACAGGGCGTGAGTGTTCCTGCTAAAAAAACTCCATTCTTTAAGCCAGGGAAGGAATTAAGGGAACTTGTGAATAGCTAACTAGTTCGGCAAACTCACTACTAAAGATATACCATGTGTGGGATTTATGGTGTAGTTGACTTAGATGGCAGATATGTTAGAGCTGAGATTCTTCAACGGATGAATAATCTTCTCTGGCACAGAGGTCCTGACCATGGTGCTGTGTATGAAAAGAAATTCGATGGAGGACCCTATGTCTCGTTGGGACACAGAAGACTCTCAATTATCGATCTCTCAGATTCAGCCAATCAACCGATGTGTAATGAGAATCAGAGTCTCTGGATTGTCTTTAATGGAGAGATATATAATTTCTTAGAACTGAGACCAATCCTTGAGGCAAAGGGTCATTCATTCAGAAGCTATTCAGATACAGAGGTTGTTTTACATGCCTATGAGGAATGGGGAGTTGACTCTTTAGAACACTTTCGTGGCATGTTCGCCTTTGCCATATGGGATGAGAATAAAAAAATAGCATTCCTTGCAAGAGACAGGATCGGAAAGAAACCCCTTTTTTATTATCTGGATGAAAGAAGGCTTGTTTTTTCATCAGAGATAAAGGCGATTATTGCAGATGATACCATTCCCCGTGAGGCAGACTACAGGGCTATCCATTATTACCTTACATATCAGTATGTCCCAAGCCCCATGACCGCATTTAAAGGGATTAAAGGCATTCCTCCTGCACACTATCTCCTGTGGAAAGATGGAGATGTTACACTTGTGCGTTACTGGGATCTTTCATATTCAGAAAAAGGCAAATGGACATCAGAAGAATCTTTATGTGAGGAGATAAGGACGAGGCTCAGGGAGGCTGTAAAACTGAGACTCATCGCCGATGTTCCATTGGGGGCATTCCTCAGTGGAGGCATTGATTCAAGCATTGTTGTTGCGATGATGAGTGAGTTGAGTAGCAGACCTGTGAAGACATTCTCGATTGGATTTGAAGAAAAAGAATACGACGAGATTCCATATGCAAGACTTATAGCCAATAGATACCATACAGAACACTATGAGTTTATTGTAAAACCAGAGGCGGTTGATATACTTCCAAGACTTGTCTGGTATTATAATCAACCATTTGCTGACTCTTCGGCTATCCCTACATACCATGTATCAAATATAACGAGGAACTATGTGAAGGTTGCGCTTAACGGGGATGGAGGTGATGAGACATTTGGCGGATATCCTCGATACATAGGTGCAAGATATGCGATAATGTTAGAGAATCTTCCAGGATACTTCAAACATCTCTTAAAAAGGATTTCCTCCATCTTTCCAGAGGGCAGGGGCAGGACATTCAGATACCTCAGGTCGTTCTTTAAGACTACCGAATTACCTGTATTTGAAAGATATTGTCTCTGGATGAGCCATTTCGATAATAAAACCAAGGAGTGGATGTATACCGATACCTTTATGGATTTTATAGCAGGGATAGATTCATACGATTATCTAAAGAAGTGGTTTGAAAAATCAAAAAGCAAGGATTTCATGGATGCTATACTTTATACAGATATGATGACATATCTCCCTGAAGACCTGCTTGTTAAGGTGGATGTTGCTACAATGATGAACTCAATTGAGGGGAGATCTCCTTTTCTGGATAACAAGTTTATGGAGTTTGCAGTTACAATACCCTCAGACCTCAAGATAAAAGGGAGGACTACGAAGTATATCTTAAAAAAGGCATTTAAAGACTATCTACCAGAAGAACTTCTGAGCCGTCCCAAACAGGGCTTCGGTGTTCCAATAGATAAATGGTTCAGGACAGAATTAAAGGAAATGGCATATGATATCCTTCTGAGCAGAAGAATGACTGAAAGAGGCATATTCAGAGAGGATGCTGTTAAAACGATGCTCGATGAACATATTAGTGGTACAAGAAATTGGCATTATCAACTCTGGAATTTGCTGATATTAGAACTCTGGTATAGAGAATTTATAGATAGAAAGAATGAAAAAAATTATTCGTATAATCTCCCGTCTTAATATCGGTGGTCCTGCTATTCATACCATTCTTTTGACCTCAGAACTTGACAGGATGGGGTATAAAACAATACTTGTAAAGGGGAAAGAGTCTGAGGGTGAAGGTGATATGCTGGATTTTGCTGATAAAAGAGGAGTTACTCCCATTTTAATAGATGAACTCGGGAGAGAAATCAGTTTCAGGAAGGACATTATAGCCCTCCTTAATATCTACACGCTTATAAGACGGGAAAAACCTGACATAATACATACCCACACCGCAAAGGCAGGGGCATTAGGAAGACTTGCAGCATTTTTATATACCTTAGAACTCAGATTTAAAAAATTATTTAAATCAAATTATGCAGGTAATCCACCACCTCCAATAATCATCCATACATTTCACGGGCATGTCCTAAGCGGATACTTTAGAAGGTTTAAGTCCCTGATCTTTATCTATACAGAAAAGGTTCTTGCATTGCTTTCAACAAAGGTTATAACCCTGAGTGACAGACTGAAGAAAGAGCTCATCGATATGAATATAGGTAATTCACGAAAGATAGAGGTTATACCTTTAGGGCTTGAACTGGAGGGATTCTTTTCGGCAAGCTCAAAGTCATCTGGATACAAGGGAAAGTTTAAAGACAGCCTTGGTATCTCGATGGAAGCCCCCCTCGTCGGCATCATAGGTCGACTCGTTCCGATAAAGGGACACAGGTATTTTATTGAATCAGCTAAAATGGTATTAAGTAGCAAGGGGCAAGGGGCAAGGGATGTAAAATTTGTTATTATTGGGGATGGAGAACTCAGGAAAGAGTTAGAAGACTACACAAGAGAACTCGGTATCGGGGATAGTGTGATTTTTACTGGATTTCGTTCTGATTTGCATGAGATTTACTCAGACCTTGATATAGTGGTTTTATCATCTTTAAATGAAGGTACACCAGTCTCTGTCATAGAAGCAATGGCTGCTGGTAAACCTGTTATTGCTACGGAAGTAGGAGGAGTGCCGGACCTTATAAAGAATAACAGAACAGGAATTATTATCCCTCCATGCGATTCTCGAGCAATTGCCGATGCAATTGTAAGGTTATTAAAGGATAAAGAACTAAGAGAATTTCTTGGAAATAATGCTCAAAGAGAGGTTTATCCAAAATACAGCGTAGATAATCTCGTTGCAAATATTAACAGCCTTTACACCTCACTTCTTAACGATAGAAAGGTTGCGATTTAATAATTGAGTTAGTATAATTTACCCCGTTAGAAAGCCCCACTGCTTGCAGCGTGGGTAAGGATAAATTCCTTTTGGAGCGAACACGGGGTTTAATGCCCCGTGTGAGCCTTACCGTTAGAAGGGCGAAGGTCTTCTAACGGGGTTTACCTGAGGAGGTCTTTGGCTTGAAAGTTCTTATAACAGGTGGGGCAGGTTTTATTGGTTCGCATTTGGCAGAGGGGTATCTGACAAATGGAGACGAGGTGTTTGTAATAGACGATCTTTCTACAGGTTCGCTTGATAACATTAAACACATAAACGATGACAATAAATTTGGATATGTCATCGATACTATTATGAATTATAAAAGGATGTCTGAGCTAATTGAGGAGAGCGATGTGATTGTACATCTTGCAGCCGCAGTAGGTGTAAAGCATGTTATCGAGAATCCACTTACATCACTTGAAACCAACATAAAGGGCACAGAGATCGTACTTGAACTTGCAAACAGATTCAGGAAGAAAGTCTTTATAGCGTCTACCTCTGAAGTATACGGGAAACACACACACGCACCACTTAAAGAGACAGACAATGTTATTTATGGACCTTCAACAATAGGAAGGTGGAGCTATGCAGCATCAAAGCTCCTTGACGAATTTATGGCACTCGCTTACTGGAAGACAAAGAGACTACCTGTGATAATTGCAAGATTTTTTAACACAGTTGGCCCGAGACAGACAGGGCGCTATGGTATGGTAATACCACGGTTCGTTCAACAGGCATTAAGAAATGAACCAATAACAGTTTATGGTGACGGGAAACAGACCCGCACATTTACCTATGTCAAGGATGTTGTAAAATTTATCATTGCATTTATCAATTCACCTGATGCTATTGGAGAGGTAATAAACATTGGTGGTACAGAAGAGATATCCATCAAGGATCTGGCTGATAGAATAAAATATCTTACCGGAAGTAAGTCAGAGATACGCTATATCCCCTACGAAGAGGCATATGAGAAAGACTTTGAAGATATGCAACGGCGGGTGCCAGATATAACAAAGATGGAAAAAATTATTGGGTTGAGACCAACGACTGGTCTTGAGGCAATACTCAATAATGTGATTGAATACTATCGTCTAAGAGATTAAGATGAACCCTTTATATTACTTTATTTCTGCCCTGACCATCTCTTATCTTTTGACCCCTGCAGTCAAGAGGATTGCAGAAAGATATAAGTATCTTTCACATCCAGATACAGATAGATGGCACAAAACCCCAACCCCACTTTTTGGGGGGGTAGCAATCTACCTTGCATTTATAGGAACCATCCTGTTGTTAAACCTCTATCATAAAGAAGGTATAACACCCTTTGTAAATTTACTTATCTGCAGTACTCTGATATTTCTGCTCGGTCTTATAGATGATATTAAAAAACTTCCACCGCAGATTAAACTCGTCGGGCAGATTATTGTGTCTGCTATTGCTGTGTTTCTCGGACTCCAGATAGAGATAATCACGAACCCCTTTATAAGTGTGCCATTAACAATATTCTGGTTTATTGCTATAACCAATGCGTTCAATCTGATAGATAATATGGATGGCCTATCTTCAGGCATAGCCTTTATATCATCAATAATACTTTTTGTATTTTCATTTATCAGCGGGAATGCCGTGTTGATGTATCTGACAGCATCTATAGCTGGTGCTGCACTTGGTTTTCTCAGATATAACTTTAACCCCGCTCAGATATTTATGGGTGATTCAGGGAGCATGTTTTTAGGATTTTCGCTTGCTTCTGTAGCATTAATGGGCACATGGCAGGAGGCATCTAACCTTGCGGTCACATTGATAATACCTGTAACTGTTCTCGCTGTTCCGATATTCGATACAACACTGGTTACGGTTGTCAGGAGACTCAAGGGAATACCACTCTCTCAGGGAGGCAAAGACCATATTTCGCATAGACTGGTTATGCTTGGACTATCAGAAAGAAAAGCGGTATTGATACTCTATGGAATCAGTATTTTTTTTGGTTTACTCGCTGTTACAGGGGTCTATCTTAATATCTACATAACACTGCTCATCGTTATTATAGCGATGGTTGTTCTATTCTTTTTTGGTATGTTTCTTGGTCAGATAGAGGTATATGAAAGGGTTTCAGATGAAGAATATCGAACCTCAGATATCGAACATAAAAAGAATGTGACACTTATAGATGTATTTCTCTTGAATAAAAAGAGACTGGCTGAGATATTTATTGATTTGATATTGATAATCGTAGCATACTTTTCTGCACACCTAATAAGGTTTGAAGGTGTAATCACTTCAGACATCCTTAATGTAATCAAATACTCACTTCCTGTTATTATTATATCTAAGTTCAGCATGTTTTATTTCTTCGGGTTATATAAAGGTGAATGGAGGTATATCGGTATATACGACCTTATCTCGATACTGAAGGCAGTATCGCTTGGTTCGATTATTTCTATTGCGGCTATGGTCTACTTCACAAGATTTTCAGGGCTATCGAGGGCTGTCTTTGTAATAGACTGGATGATCACATTGCTTCTTATAGCTGGAGCAAGGGTATCATTAAGGCTTTTTAAGGAGTACTTTTCAGGGATTGCACAGCGTAAGGGCAAGCGGATACTCATATATGGCGCAGGAGATGGAGGTTATATGCTGCTGCGTGAGTTAAAGAATAACAGTAGACTGAATTACAATCCAGTTGGGTTTATAGATGATGATAGAGCAAAGATTGGAAAGAATATTTATGGTATACCTGTTCTTGGGACGAGGTCAGATATGGCTAATATTATCAGGGAAAAGGATATAGAAGAAGTGATAATCGCTATGCCATCAGTAAGCGATGAGAAAATTGATGATGTTTATAAGATCTGCAAAGAAATGAATGTGATATATAACAGGATGACATCTATAATCTAAAAGTGTAGTCTTTTTATAATCTTTTGAAGGGGAAAGGTTATTTTTTGTAAGTGATTATAATAATTGGTGATTCTGCTTTTTAATGTAATCATGTAGCCTTTTTGTTACAGTTAATCCCACCTTCTTCTCCGATCGCTGTTAAAAATATCTTTTAAAATCAATGTGTTAAGTTATCTGGTATTCTGGCATATCTTTTGCTCAATATATATTAACGGAAACAGCGCAGATAAAATGAAAGGAGGAGGATTAAGATGAAAGAGGAGAGAAAAAATACACTAAGAATAGGGATGAAGATCGGGGCAACCCTTGGTGGAATTGCCTTCTTAATCTTCGGGATACTTCCAGGCTTCTATTTTGGTGGTTATGGAACACTGATGTTGCTCAATAAGATCATCGGTGATGCTGTTGCGCCGACCCTTCTTGTGAGGGCGATACTGGTAGTCGGAATCACCTTAGGGATATTCTGCATTGCTGCATTGAGTCTTGTAGTCGGTGCGATTCTTGGGACTGTTGCTGGTTATATTGTAAATACCGTGAGTGCACTGGTAGCACCTGCTAAGGTGAAAGAGGCAGAAGAGACAGTGAAGATGAAATAACTAAAAATGGACCAGAATGGACCAGCAAAAGAGAGAGTAGGGGAGGCTTCAGCCTCCCTTAACTTTATAGCAATGCCTTAGGAGAGAGCATTAGGATATTGCGAAAATCTTTGCAGTCCTATACAATAAGAACAATAAAAAACATGTAGGGCAACCCTTTAAGCAACAAAAAGCCGACCATGAAGGTCGGCGCTACTGTAGCGTTGCCCTTTATGGGCAACAAAAAGTAATAGAGAGAATGAAAGATTAGGAATGCAAAAGTTTTTTGGAAAACTAAACTGTTACCAAAAGGGAGGAAGTATGAAGAGAAAGGAAATGCTTTTTCCAATCATAATTTTTACAGTATTACTTGTGGTTGTATTTCTTCCTAATTCAGTCATTGCAAATAGCCTTTCGTGTTTGATATGTCACGGGACTTCAGAAGGAGTCATGTTTATAGATGGTGAGAGGTTCTCAAAATCTGTTCACGGCTCCATGGAATGCACCTCCTGTCATCTTAAATACATTGACACCCCTCACAAAACTACAGAGAAATACATCGATAAATCAATACTGGATATCTCTTCATTCCTTAAAATAAAGAGCAAGGTAGAACCGATTGCGCTTTCTGCCTGTAATCAATGCCATCCAGATGTATTTGAGAAGGTCAAAAAGAGTGTTCATGGGGTGAATATATTTGAGAAGAAGAAGTCTGACGGTGCCTTCTGCCTGGACTGCCATGGCTCACCTCACTATGTGATTTCCAGCAAGTTGGGTCAGTCCCCTGTAGATTTCAGACATGTAGTGGAGACATGCGGGAGATGTCATGAAAGTGAGTTGGTCTCAAAGACATATGGTTTCAGTACACAAGTTCTTGAACGATATAAAGAAAGTTTTCATGGGAAAAAATACATCCTTGGACATAAAAAGGTGCCTGTATGCACTACATGCCATGGGAGTCACGATGTAAAGAAGAGCACAGACCCACAGGCAATGGTATTCGGAACGAACAGGATAAACCTCTGCGGTGGATGCCATCCTGGTGCAAACAAAAAATTCGTGGCAGCCATTACACACAAACCCACTGGTAAAGACAATCCCATACCGTACTATACAGAGAAGTTTCTTATCGTATTGACAGTATTTGTTATCACAGGCTGTATGATGCATGTGCTCCTTGAGGCATATGCGATAATAAGGGATTACCTGAGAAAGAAGAGGAGGGAAGAAGATGGATCAAGAGAGGCTTCAGTCTCAGATCAACGAACTCCCTGAGGAGGTCGAGAGATTCAATATACATTATAGAATTCAGCACATAATACTGTTTACCACCTTTATCATTGTGGCTCTGACAGGATGGTCTTTAAAGTATCCAGAGGTAGAATACTCGAGCTGGTGGATAAAGATATGGGGTGGTCCTGAGACCGCAGGGATTATCCATAGGGTAGCAGGGATTACGATGCTTCTTGATTTTGTATATCACCTGATATATATTGGTTATCGTTTTTCCAAGGGGAATCTTAGTTTTGATATAGTTCCAGCCCCAAAGGACTTCGTGGATTTCTTTCAGAATATCAAATACTTCCTCGGCATATCCAGCCAGAAACCTAAATTCGGAAGATTCACATATACCCAGAAGTTTGATTACTGGGCGGTCTTCTGGGGCATATTCATTATAGGAACATCAGGGCTTGCGCTTGCATTTCCAACAAAAACTGCTATATTAATTCCTTCCTGGGCTTCTAACTGGGTATGGGAACTTCTCTATGTAATGCATAGCGATGAGGCATTACTTGCGATTGTATTCATATTCTTCTGGCATTTCTATAATGAACACCTGAAACCAGAGGTATT
>JBFLZU010000095.1:17673-37697 GCA_040756155.1 Nitrospirota bacterium
AGATGATAAGACTTCCAGTTAAGACCCTCAGATTTAAGATTGCCCTCTCCCTTATAGCCTTCGTACTTCTCACATCTTGGGTCCTTTCCTTTATCTTTGTAGTAAATGACCTCAATCGGATATCTGAGGATATTAGAAGGGAAGGGGAGTTTTTTGCAATGACACTTGCGTCAGTTATCCCGGATCTTTTATTGAGTCGTGACTATGAGGGTATTGCAAATATTCTTGAGAATGTAAAAGAAAAGAAGATGTTTGCCTATGTGTTGGTAACCGACTCTGAGGGTGATATAGTCGCACAGACCGATGGCCAGCTGAAGACGGAAAATAAAGAGATAATGAAAGTATCTAAAACCGTCTCTTCTGATGGACGGGCTATAGGTAAAGTTGAGGTTGGAATAAGGTTTGATGGTTTCTTCCCAAGGATGGGAAAGGTTTTGCTTGAGGCATTTGCATTTACCCTCTTTTTTATGTTTATCGGAACACTGCTTTCTATGGTCCTCTCAAAAAAGATTACTGCTCCAGTCGAGAAGCTCAGTCGTAGGGTCATGGCATTTACAGGATTCGGTGAAGAGATTGAAAAGCCTCCATCCCGTGACGAAGTAGAGATAATGGAGAGGAGTTTTAACCAGATGATTGATGGGTTGAAACAGAAGCAGGATCAGATTGAAGAGAAGAGCAAGGAACTCATGGATATGGCAGGTGGAATCTCACATGAGCTTAACAATATAATAAATATAATAATCGGTTTCTCAAGGGTGCTTCAGAAAGAAATTCCTGAAGAAGGTGAACACTACAGAGATGTAGAAACTATAATGAGGGAGGCGAAAAAGGCAAAGGCTGTTGTTGAAAACCTTATGGCGTTTGCTAAACCGTCAGAGATACAATATACTTATTGTGATATGATTGATTGTCTTGAAAGCTGTATTGCAGATATAGATAGCCAGATAAAGGCGCAGGGTATCAGTGTTAAGAGGGAATACGAAGAGGGGCTTCCCCATGTAGAAGGCGATGAAAGACAGTTGAGAGAGGCATTCTTTAATATAATTCTTAATTCAGTTCAGGCAATGCCATCAGGAGGAGAGTTGACTTTAAACTGCAGACGGGTTAATAATATACTTGAACTAAAGATTGCTGATACAGGTGAGGGGATCCCTGATGAAATGAAGGAGAGGATTTTTGATCCCCTTTTTACTACCAAAAAAGGTGGCTGGGGAATAGGGCTGGGGTTACCAATATCATACAGGATAATAGAAAGTCACAAAGGTGAACTTAGTTTTACAAGTAAAAAAGGTGAGGGAACGACTTTTTTTATCAGGATACCGATTGATTAGGATTTAAGGAATCAAGTATGTATGCAGATAACAAAGATAGGATCCTCGTAATAGACGATGAACTTGGCATGAGGGAGATGTTCAGACGGTTGCTGAAGGACTTTACAGTCTTTGTCGCCAAAGACGGTCAGGAGGGTATCGAGATAATGAAAAAAGAAAACCCAGACCTGATTATTACTGATCTCAAGATGCCCAAGATGGATGGAATAGGGGTTCTAAGAAATGTAAAAGAATATAATTCTGGCGTCCCAGTTATTCTTATCACAGCATATGCAACCATTGAGACCGCTGTTGAGGCGATAAAGATTGGGGCGTATGACTACATAACAAAACCATTTGACCCGGATGCCATAGAGGTAACGATAAAGAACGCCCTTGAACATAAGAGACTTTTAGACGAAAATAGATATCTCAGAGAGAAATTGAGGGCTATACAGGAGAGGGAGAATATCATTGGTGAAAGCGAAGATATGAAAGAGGTATTCTCTCTTATAGAGAAGGTTGCACCCACTGATGCCACTGTGCTGATTCAGGGTGAGAGTGGCACAGGAAAAGAACTCATTGCAAAAGCAATCCACAAAAATAGCCTCAGGGCTGATAAGACATTCCTCTCCATCAACTGCTCTGCCTTTCCTGAAACACTTCTTGAGAGTGAACTCTTTGGATACGAGAAAGGCGCATTCACAGGTGCTGTAAGATCAAAGGAGGGATTATTTGAGACAGCTAACAGAGGGACGCTTTTCCTTGACGAAATAGGTGAGATGCCTCCAAGCCTTCAGGTTAAACTTCTCAGAGTTCTCCAGGATGGTCAGATTCTTAGGGTGGGGGGGAGAAAACCTTTTACTGTTGATGTGAGGATTATATCAGCAACAAATAAAAACCTCAAAAAAGAAGTAGAGGCAGGGAATTTCAGAGAAGACCTTTTTTACAGGATAAATATATTCACCATAAATCTACCTACATTGAGGGAGAGAAAAGAAGACATACCACTTCTTCTTCATTACTTCGTTCTTAAATACAACCAGAAATTCTCAAAATCGGTTGAAACGGTTTCACCAACACTCATGAAGTTTTTATTGAACTATCACTGGCCGGGTAATGTGAGGGAACTCGAGAATCTCGTAGAAAGAGGTGTTCTGATGTCAGATGGGAAACAGCTCGATATCTCAACTCTGCCTGATGAATTAAGGGATACATCAAAAATAGAGATGCCATCTTATGATGCCCTTACATTCAGGGAGGCAAAAGAACGCTTTGAGAAAGAGTATATACTGTTGCTTCTGAAAAAACATGAGGGGAGGGTCAGTAGAGCTGCAAGGGAGGCTGGGATGCCGAGACCAAATTTCTATGAGAAGCTCAAAAAATACAATATCTCTTACAAGAAAGAATCTGAGTAGACTTTTTGCCTGCCTTTTTTTCTTCACCATATTGATATTGCCGTTTGCCATCAGTGCATCAGATGATTTAGAGGCAAAATGCATAATCTGCCACAGTAAACTTCGGGATGAAAAATTTGTGGATGAAAAGGAATATCTGAACTCCGTCCACAGGAAACTGGAGTGCACAGGCTGCCATGCGATAAGATTTAAGAAAATGACGCATATCGTCTCCGAAGATATGGCATCAAAAGAGGTAAAAGAAACGGCTAAGTTTCTGAAAGGAAAAGGAAAAGACAGCATAACAATTGCTGCATGTGTTAGCTGCCACCCTACTGAATATACAGTTTTCAAGAAGAGTATACACGGCAAGGCGATCTTTAAAGAAGGGGTTCAAAAAGCTGCCTTCTGTACGGACTGCCATGATCCCCCACATTATATTAAAAGCTCATTAGACCCTTCATCCTCTGCATCACGACAAAGAATAGTGGAGACATGCGCAAGATGTCACAGTGATAAGACAATTGCATCAAGATATGGATTGAACATCTATGTTGTTGAGTCCTACAGAGCCCATTTTCATGGAAGGAGATATGGATTCAGAAGCATGGAGACGCCGAACTGTGTAGTCTGTCATGGTAGCCATGATATAAAAAGCCATAATGACCCTGAATCTCCTGTCTTTGGAAACAATAAGGTGAAACTGTGTTCAAGATGTCATGAAGGGGCAACAGAGGAATTTTCCCGTGCCTTCACACACAGGCCCATTGACGCAAAGAGAAACCCGATCACATTCTATGTAAGGAATGTCATGGTATTGCTGATAGTCTTTATCGTTGCCCTGCTATTCATCCATTTAGTGCTTGATATCTATGCAGAAATAACTGCAAAAAGGAGAAAAGAGAAAGAGATTTACAGAAAACTTTTCCTGAGGATTCTTCTGAGGAATCTGCCGAAAGAGGTAGAAAGAATGAATATCCACTACAGGATTCAGCACATAGTGCTGTTTACATCAGTATTTTATTTAGCTGCATCAGGTTTTACACTGAAATACCCTGAGCTTAAGTTATCCCAGGCATGGATTAACCTATGGGGAGGGATTGAGATGGCGAGCCATGTCCATAGATTTGGGGCTATTGTCCTCATTGCAAATGCAGTATACCATGTTGGTTATCTTGTTCACCTTGCAATTAAGAAGAGGTTAGGGGGCGATATGCTCCCGAGGGTTAAAGATATCAAGGACTGCTGGGGAAATATAAAATATCTCACGGGAGTCTCTGAAGAAAGACCTAAATTCGGGAGGTATACCTATATGCAGAAACTCGATTACTGGCTTGTAGTGGTTATTGTTTTTGTGATGACTGTAACAGGTCTCATGTACTGGTTTCCAACTACCACTGCGAATATACTTCCAGGATGGTCGTCCTTCTGGATATGGGGAGTAGCATATGTCTCACACAGCACTGAGGCATTGATTGCCCTTTTCTTCGGAATCATCTGGCATTTCTACAATGTTCACCTCAAAAGCCGTGTCTTTCCTATGAGCTGGATATGGCTTACAGGGAAGATTTCGATGGATGATTTGATGGAGGACCACCCTTTAGAATTTGAGCATCTTGTCGAAGAAGAAAGGAAGAAGACAATTCTTCAGGATCACTGAGCAGCTGGTAGTCTTATTATAAAGGATGCACCTTTACCCAATTCGCTGCATACCATAATTTCTCCCTTATGGTTCTCTATTATACGCTGGGTTATACTGAGTCCAAGGCCTGTGCCTTTGGGCTTTGTGGTAAAAAATGGATCAAATATCCTTCCAATGTTTTCCTGCGGGATGCCCTCTCCAGTGTCGATTACCTCTATAACGATATCCTTATCTACCTGTTCAGTGGAGATTGATATAGTGCCACCATCAGGCATAGCCTGCATAGAGTTGATAAAAAGATTTATAAAGACCTGCTGAAGTTCACCCTTATTTCCCATGACTTGGGGGAGATTTTCGCTGAATTTTTTCTCAACCCTGCAGGTATTTGTTTCTCCATACTGAAAGGTGACGACGGAGATGGAGTCCTCTATGACCTTGTTTATATCTAAGGGCTCTTGCTGGTATGAGGGCTTTGCATACATGAGGAGGTTTTTAGTAATCCTGTCCATCCTCGTGGCGGCATCCCTTATGTAGTTAAGGCATTCTCTGGTATCTTCATCATAACCCCTGTTAAGTAGGAGTTTGGAATACGACACAATTATTGCGAGGGAGTTTCCAATTTCATGTGCAATCCCGGCTGCTATTTCTCCAATAGAGGCAAATTTTTCCTGTCTTATCATCTGTTTGATGGTAAGGTTGAGCGTTTCCTGTTCCATTATGAGTGACTTAACCATATTATTAAATGAGGATGCCACTATACCAATTTCATCAGATGATTCTATATTAACCCTCTGCGAAAGGTCGCCTCTTGCTACCCTGTTTGCCATTGCTGAAAGCCTTTTGAGGGGTCTAAGGCTTCTTTTTACAATAAGATAGTTTATAAGACTCAGGACAACCAAGATTGATAGGGATATTGCGATATAATTAACAATGATCTTCTTTTTTGCAAGGACGAGGTCATTCGTGGACATAACAATACCGAATATAGCCTTACTAACCCCATTTCCCTTGAGGGGTGCAAATATAGCTTTGTATTGTTTCTTTTCAAAAAAGAGCCGTTCGACTACGGACTCCCCCCTTTTTGTCACTTTGTCAATAAGCTCTGGCGTGATCTTTTTCTGTATCTCTTTTTTCTCGTCTGGTGTTTTCAAGGTAGATGCCACAATTCTATTCCCGTAAAGAATAAAAATATCGTTTCCTATCTTTTTCTTTATTCGTTTTAAATATTCGTCATCGAAACCGAACCCAACCATGATAATCTCGCCTCTATCGATAGGTGCCATGACATCGAAATCGAGTTTAATTGCATCGCCTTGGGGCTTTGGGATAAACCCTGATATAAGTTCGCCAGATAAGCCTTTCTTTATTAACTCTTTTTGTGTTGTATCTCCTTCTTTTAGATACCGTAATGGTTCAAGGTATATCTTAAGGCCTTCCTGCATGAACAGACCCAGATGGGAAAGCCCCATAAGCTGTTTTCCACCATAGTTCTTCAATATCCTCCTTTCATCGGCAAGGAGTTCAGCATAAAGGATCGCCTGTTTTTCTTTATCTCTAAAAAAACCTTCAACCGTATCCTTATATGAGATTATCTCTTTTGTTGTGCTTTCTTCCATCCGATGGGTTAGTATCTCACCAACAAACAGGACAACTACTATGATTGCAAGAAAAGACAGGAATATAAAAGGTAAGAGTATCTTCCCCTGAAGTGTGTTTTTCTTTAGGTTTATCTTCATAGTGTCCACTTTTAAGATACATAAAATACCGTTCTGTGTCAATCTGCTTGATTAAAAAATTTTTATATGATAAATGTTTACCTGTATGGGAAGGCTTTCGGGTATAAAAAGGGGGATCTTAATTGGTGGCATTGCAGGCGTGATAACTGCTATTGCTGTTTCTGGCTCTCTTGAGACCTTCTTTGGTAAAGAGTTCGAGGGTGGGTGGTTTGATGCCGCAAGAAGGGATATGGAGTGCCTTTTCGGTAAGGAGATAGGTAACTTTAAACCACTTGTTATAATCTATCTGTCTATTATATTTATCTTTATTATTGGAATAGGTGGGCTTATCGGTGCATTCTTCGGCCTTCTGCTCCAGATATTTTTTTCGAAACTAAAAGGTATTGTTGAGAAGTAGCAAAGAGTCTCCGAACACCTCTCAATTTTCTCTTGACAAAAGGTAGCATTTTATTATATTTTTTCAGAACTTATTTAAAGACATCTCAGATTAAGAATAATGAAGACTGTTATGGCAAGAAAAGAAGATATTGCGAAAAATTGGTATGTAGTTGATGGTGAAGGTATGATTCTGGGGAGGTTTGCTTCGCAGGTGGCAGCTATACTCAGAGGCAAACACAAGCCTGTATTTACCCCCAGTGTGGATATGGGAGATTTTGTTATAGTAATAAATGCAGAGAAGGTAAGACTTACAGGGAAAAAGGTTTTAAACAAAGTTTACTACCATCATTCAGGTTATCCAGGTGGTCTAAAGGCAACGACCGCAGAAAAATTGATTAAAGAAAATCCAGAAAAGGTAGTGAGAATGGCTATATGGGGGATGCTGCCCAAAAATAAACTCGGTAGAACTATGAGGCAGAGACTTAAGGTCTACAGAGGTAATGAGCATCCACACAGTGCCCAGAAGCCCCAGATGCTTAAATTAAAACTCAAATTAAATCCGTAAGAGGAAATTTTTATGGCAGAGATATATTATAATGCAACAGGCAAAAGAAAGAGTTCTATAGCAAGGGTCTTTCTAAAACCAGGAAAAGGTGAATTCACTATAAATAATAAACCATTAGATAAATATTTTGGCAGAGAGACGCTGAAAATGATTGTCCGTCAACCCCTTGAACTAACAAATACAATCGGTAAGTATGATGTGTATGTGAATGTGTATGGAGGTGGTATATCAGGTCAGGCTGGAGCTATCAAACATGGTATAGCTAAGGCATTATTAGAGATCGATTCCGAGTTGAAGGCTCGGTTGAAGAAAGAAGGTTTTTTAACAAGAGACTCAAGGGTAAAGGAACGGAAAAAATATGGTCAAAAAGGAGCAAGAAAGAGGTTCCAGTACTCCAAGAGATAATGAGGCTCGCACTGGAGGGTTCACGACCCGTAGGGAAGGCAGCGATGCCTTCCCTTTTTTTATATAATTTAGGACTATTGGAGGTCATACTTGCTTAAAGTAGCGGTTGCAGGTGGTAGTGGATATGTTGGAGGTGAACTCCTCCGTATACTTATTTCTCACAAAAAGGTCAAGATTGTTACTGTAACATCTGAAAGATTCAGAGGAAGACCAATACATGAAGTTTACCCCAACCTTAAGGGATTGATTGATATGGATTTTCAATCTGCTGACCCTGAGACGCTGTCAAAATCAGCGGATTTAATATTCTTAGCCCTGCCACATGAGGCATCCATGGACTTAGGGGTGGACCTATGGGATCAAGGAAAACATGTTATAGACCTCTCGGCAATATTTAGATTAAAAAACATAACCCTTTATGAAGAGTGGTATGGGATTAAACACAGGAGACAGGATGCAGCAGAGAAGTCGGTTTACGGCTTGACAGAACTAAATAGAAAAGATTTAAAGGATGCCACATTAGTAGCGAACCCTGGATGTTATCCCACTGTCTCTATCCTTGCAGTTGCACCACTGATTGAAGAAAATATTATAGACATCAACGAGATAAATATTGATGCAAAATCAGGGGTATCAGGTGCTGGCAGAAAAGTAGAACAATCTTATCTTTTTTCTGAGATCAATGAAGGTGTATACGCCTATAGCGTCGGAAGACATAGACATACACCAGAGATAGAACAGGAGTTAAGTAAGATTTCCGGGAAAGATATAAGGGTTTCATTTATACCACACATTATTCCAATGGATAGGGGCATACTTTGCACCATATATGCCAATCTTGTTAAGGGGTATAGCACAAAAGAACTCCTCACAATTTATGGTAAATACTATAGAGGCGAACCATTTATTCGTATGTGTGAAGATGGACGTTATCCATATACAAAGCATGTGATAGGTTCAAATTATTGTGATATCGGGATAAAGGTAGATGAAAGGACAGGGCGTGTGGTGGTCATAGCTGCGATAGACAACCTTGTTAAAGGCGCATCAGGACAGGCTGTTCAGAATATGAATGTTATGTTTGGTTTTGAAGAGAGAGAAGGTCTTATGCTGGCAGGGGTTTTCCCATGACGAAGAGATTTACGATTCACGATACCCGATTCAAGATTAAGGGTTTTAAGGCATCAGGGATTTTCTCGGGTATAAAAAGGCAAAAGAGGAAAGATCTGGCTCTAATTTTCTCAGAGGTTGAATCTTCTGCTGCAGGTATGTTTACTACTAATAAGATAAAGGCTGCCCCTGTCCGTCTCTGCATAGAGAGGATTAAATCAGGAAAGGGACAGGCAATTGTCGCCAACAGTGGAAACGCAAATGCCTGCACAGGGATACAAGGATACAGAGATGCCATCGAGATGTCAAGAATTGCAGCAGAAAACCTCGGTATAAATCGAGGGGGTGTCTATGTATCATCTACAGGTGTTATTGGTAAACCACTACCAATGGAAAAAATAGAGGCTGGTATTAAAAAGGCTGTGAAGAAATTATCTCCAGAGGGTTTCAGTGATGCAGCGGAGGCGATAACTACTACAGATACATTTCCAAAACTTGCCTTCGAAGAGGTAATTATCGGGGGGGAAAGGGTTTCTATACTCGGTATTGCAAAGGGTTCTGGAATGATACATCCTAAGTTTGCCCTGAACCCTGTTTCAGGAGCCTGCCCTGACCCTGAATTTGATCCTGAACTTGATTCAGGACAAGGTTCAGGGGTTTCAGGGATGGCTACGATGCTTTCATTTATCCTTTCAGATGCTGCGATTGATGCAACAAGTCTAAGTTACGCTCTGAAAAACGCTGTAGAGTCATCGTTTAATAAGATTACTGTTGATGGCGAAACAAGCACAAATGACACAGTTATTGCATTATCAAATGGTATAGCAAAAAACAGGCCAATCAATCAAATATTTACAGAGGAGTTTTCCCTGTTTCAATCTGCACTTAACAATGTTACTCAGAGTTTAGCGAGGATGCTGGTGAAAGATGGTGAAGGCGCTACCAGGTTTATTGAGATATTGGTGGATGGTGCATCCACCTTAGAAGACGCTGAGAATATTGCATTTTCCATAGCAAATTCCCCACTCGTGAAGACTGCATTTTATGGTGGAGATGTAAACTGGGGAAGAATTATGGTAGCTATAGGTAACTCTGGCGTAGATGTATACGAGGAAAGAATAGATATTTCTTTTGACGATTTGAAGGTGGTAGAGTGTGGTGTAAGGGTTAGCGCCTTCGCTGAGGTAGAGGCATCAAAGATTTTAAAAAAAGAGCGTTTCAGGGTAACGGTAGACCTCAATATAGGCAATAGTTCAGTAAATATATGGACTACGGATATGAGTCCAGATTATATAAAAATGAATGCCTCATACCGAACCTGAATAGTAAAAACTGTTGCAAAATACCAATTGGTATGGTATTTTAATTTGATTTGTTTCTTATTGTAAGGAGGCAAAATATATGTCATCAATAACAATGAAAGAACTTCTTGAGGCAGGAGTTCATTTTGGACATCAGGTAAAAAGATGGAATCCAAAGATGAAAAAATATATCTTTGGTGAAAGAAATGGTATTTACATAATTGATCTACAGAAGACGCTTGCCAAATTTCAGGAGGCATATAATTTTGTCAGGGATGTTTCTCAGAGAGGTGAGCATGTCCTTTTTGTGGGAACCAAAAAACAGGCGCAGGATTCGGTATCTGAAGAGGCACAGAAGGCTAATGCTTACTATGTCAATCAACGATGGCTTGGAGGTATGCTCACAAATTACAGTACTATTAAAAAAAGTATTGAAAAGCTTAAAAGACTTGAAGCGATGAAGAATGATGGAACTTATGAGAAACTGCCAAAGAAAGAAATTGCAATACTTGAGAAGGAACGGATGAGGCTTGAGAAAAACCTCAGTGGCATAAAGGATATGCCGTCTCTCCCTAGAGCGGTATTCGTCATAGATTCTAAGAAAGAAAGGATTGCTATTCTTGAGGCTAAAAAGGTAGGTATCCCGGTTATCGCTATCGTCGATACTAACTGTGACCCTGATGGAATAGATTATATTATACCAGGCAATGATGATGCAATAAGGGCGATAAGACTGATAACCTCCAAGATAGCAGATGCTATAATAGAGGGTAGAGGGCTTGCACAGAAATCCCTCTCCGCAGTAGAACCTGAGACTGTAGGAAATGTAGAGGTTGGGAAGGAGTAAGAAAATGGTGATTTCTGCAGAAGTAGTTAGGGAATTAAGGGAAAAGACAGGGGCAGGAGTAATGGACTGTAAGAGTGCCCTCACAGAATCTGATGGTAATATAGAAAAGGCAATTGAGATACTCAGGGGAAAAGGGCTTTCAAAGGCTGCAAAGAAATCTGGCAGGATTGCTACAGAGGGGCTGATTGCTTCTTATATACATACAGGGGGTAAAATAGGAGTACTTGTAGAGGTAAATTGTGAGACAGACTTTGTAGCACGGACAGATGAATTTCATGGACTGGTAAAAGATATAGCAATGCAGATTGCTGCGACAGCTCCATCATGGATAAATCGGGAAGATATCCCCGAGGCAATGATTGAAAAGGAACGTGAGATATATAGAAGTCAAGCAATGGGATCTAGAAAACCAGAAGAGGTTATTAGAAAAATAGTAGAAGGCAAGCTCGATAAATTTTATCGAGACAACTGTTTGATGGAACAACCCTTTATTAAGGACGAAGAAGGTAATACAACCGTACAGGATATTGTCGCCCAGAAGATTGCAAAACTTGGTGAAAACATTATTATTAGACGTTTTACCAGATACCTCCTGGGAGAGGGGTACAGAAGGATTGAGATCTAAATATAATCGTATCCTCTTGAAATTAAGCGGTGAAGTGCTTATAGGCGAAACACCTTATGGGATTGACCCTGATGTCATAAATTCTATAGCTGAAGAAGTAAAGAAAGTTTCTTCACTTGGAGTTGAAATTGCAGTTGTAATTGGTGGAGGTAATATCTTCAGAGGTCTGTCTGCAAGCGCAAAGGGAATGGAAAGAACCTCCGCAGATTATATGGGGATGCTTGCAACAGTTATGAATGCCCTTGCACTTCAAAATGCACTCGAAAGACTCGGTATTACAACAAGGGTTCAGTCAGCAATAGAGATGAAGGCACTTGCAGAACCATATATAAGACGGAGGGCGATAAGACACCTTGAGAAGAAAAGGGTTGTTATCTTTGCTGCAGGAACCGGAAATCCTTATTTTACAACCGATACAGCAGCAGCCCTCAGGGCGATAGAGATAGGAGCAGAGGTAATTCTCAAAGGGACAAAGGTCGATGGGGTATTCAGCGATGATCCGATCAGTAATCCAAAGGCCCAAAGATATGATGAGCTCACATTCTTTGATGTTCTGAAGAAAAAACTAAAGGTTATGGATTCCACAGCTATTTCGCTATGTATGGAAAATAACCTTCCAATAATTGTGTTTAACCTGAGAAAGAAAGGGAATATAAGGAGGATATTAGAGGGTAAGAAGCTTGGGACGATAGTGAAAAGTGGAAAGTGAAAGTGAAAGTGAAAAGTAACTGACACCTATACTTTTATTATGGATGCCGAGATAAAGAAAAAGATTGCCTTGAGGATGAAAAGTGCGGTGGAAAACCTTAAGAAAGAGTTCGCATCGCTGAGGACAGGAAGGGCATCATTAGCTCTTTTAGATAGCATCCTTGTTGACTACTATGGCATTCCAACACCTGTAAATCAAATTGCCACACTTGGCATTCCAGAAAACAGACTTATAACCATTCAACCGTGGGAGCCGAGGATTATAGGTGATATAGAAAAAGCTATACTGAAGTCTGATCTCGGTCTTACACCATCGAATGATGGCAAAATCATAAGGCTTCCGATTCCACCGCTGACTGAAGAGAGACGTAAGCAGTTAGTAAAACTGGCAAGGAAGATGGCAGAGGATACAAGGATTGCTGTAAGAAACATCAGAAGAGATGGCAATGAAGAGGTAAAAAGGCTTGAGAAAGATAAGAAGATAGCTGAAGATGACTCACGAAAATTTCATGAAGAAATACAGAAGATAACAGACGCCCACATAAAAGACATCGATTCTCTACTTTCACACAAAGAGGCTGAGATTATGGAGATATGAAATTAAACTCTTCCCAAAATTCAAATGTGTCAGAGTCTACACAAAAGAAGAAACTCTCTGTAACTTACTGGATCAGCTCAGGGATAAGTGTTATCTTTCTTTACCTTTTCTTAAGAAAAGTTGACTTTAACGCATTGATTAATGCACTCAAAGGCGCCAATTACATATACCTCATACCCGCGATAGCAATTAACCTCTCGATGTACTTTATCAGGGCAAAAAGGTGGCAATACCTCCTCGAGCCTATACATAATGCTACCATTAAAAATCTCTTTTCATCAACAGTGATAGGTTTTGCTGTGAATCATCTGTTACCCGCAAGGATAGGTGAGTTTGTGAGGGCATATGCGCTTGGAGAAAAGGAGGGAATAAGCAAAAGCTCTGCATTTGCGACGATTGTAATAGAGAGGATATTTGACGGGACTCTTGTGATTTTATTTTTAATCGTAGTACTGTTGTTTCCACCTTTCAGTTCTGATGTTACTATTTCAAAATTAAAAGGAGCATGGGTAATCCTTCTATTGATATTCGGAGGGGGGGTACTATTTCTTTTTCTCCTTAAACATTATACCCTCACAGCATCAAAGATTGTAAAGTTTATACTTAAACCTCTTCCCAATAGGTTTTCTGCAAAGATTCTCTTACTTATTGATTCTTTTGTTGTAGGTCTCGATGTTCTTGGTAAGGGGAGGCATCTCTTTATAGTCTTCATCTATTCTATTGTCTTATGGTTGTTAGGGACATTAGGCATACATATCCTCTATCCTGCATTTTACATTGATGGACCTTCATTCATTGGTTCTATATTTGTGCTGATATTGATCGCTATTGTAGTTATGATACCTTCTGCTCCAAGCTATATAGGGACATTCCATTTTGCATGTGCAAGCGGGCTTATCCTTTTAGGTGTTGATTCCATTATTGCCAAGAGTTTTACACTTATCTTATGGGCAATAAACATTATACCCAGTACCCTTTTAGGACTTTTTTACATCTGGAGGGGAAGGTTGAGCTTCAAGGAGCTAAAAACATATGCCTCACATGGTTGATATATCGATAGTAATACCATTAAAGAATGAGCAGAACAATGTAATGGCTCTTTACAGGGAATTGACCTCTGCGCTCGCCACCCAAGATAAGTCTTATGAAATCATAATGATAGATGATGGAAGTACCGATCAGACATTTAAGATTTTGAAGGAGATACACGAGAAGGATAAAAAGGTTAAGGTAATAAGATTCAAAAAGAACTTTGGTCAGACCGCTGCGCTCTCTGCAGGCTTTAACCTTGCCAGGGGTGAGATTATAATAACCATGGATGGCGACCTGCAGAACGATCCTAATGATATTCCTTTATTGCTTGAAAGGCTTGATGAAGGATATGACATCGTTAGTGGTTGGAGGTATAAAAGAAAAGATCCGTTTATTTCCAGGAGGCTTCCATCCATGGTTGCCAACTATCTGATTTCGTTGATAACAAAGGTTAGACTTCATGATTACGGCTGCACACTAAAGGCATTCAGAAAAGATGTTATAAAGAACATCAATCTTTATGGTGAGATGCATAGATTCATTCCAGCAATAGCAAGCTGGATGGGGGTTAGTGTTACTGAGATTAAAGTAAATCATCGTCCAAGGATTCATGGGAGTTCAAAATATGGTATATCGAGGACACTCAGGGTATTTCTTGATCTCTTAACTGTAAAGTTTCTTCTCAGTTATTCTACAAAGCCTATACATATATTTGGGCTGATAGGACTTATCATTGGTGGTATCGGGTTCTGTTTTGCGGTGTATTTAGCATTTATTAAACTCGTATATGGATACAATATAGGTAATCGCCCACTGCTATTGCTGGCTATATTACTTATTATTATTGGTGTGCAATTCATAACGATAGGTCTTTTAGCGGAAATCCAGACGAGGGCATATTATGAGTTACAGCGTAAACCAACATATGTGATCCAGGAGATGTTAGAATAATGGGGGCTGTGGTTATAATACCGGCAAGATTTAACTCAACGAGATTTCCCGGTAAGCCTCTTACCACGATACTCGGCATACCTATGATCCAGCATGTATATAAAAGGACATCAAAGGCTACCATGATAGAAAGGGTAATTGTTGCAACAGATGACATGCGGGTATTTGATGCAGTAAAAGGGTTTGGTGGCGAGGTTGTAATGACATCTCCACAACATCAATCAGGCAGTGACAGAATTGCAGAGGTGGCTAAAAGTATCTCTTATGATATAATTGTTAATGTTCAGGGAGACGAACCCTTAATACTGCCCGAGATGGTTGATTCTGTTGTGGATATACTTAATACAGAGCCATCAGCGTCCATCGGGACGCTCTGCAAGAAAATAAACGATGTTGAGGAACTCCTTGACCCGAATGTGGTGAAGGTTGTCTTTGATAGAGATGGATTTGCTATCTATTTCTCACGGTCTCCAATACCTTTTCATAGGGACGATTGGAAGATTGCGGATTGCGGAATGCAGATTGCTGATTTGGAGCATGAAATAGAATGTATCTTACGATTCACGATTCATGATTCACGATTCACGGCATATAAACATCTTGGGATTTACAGTTACAGGAGAGATGTCCTGCTCACCCTCTCCAGCCTGCAACCCTCGTCATTAGAATCTCTGGAAAAACTCGAACAGCTCAGGGCGATCGAGAATGGATTTAAGATAAAAGTGAGAGAGACGACATTCGATACAATAGGTGTTGATACAATAGAAGATGTGGAAAAGGTTGCCAAAAGGCTAAAGGCTTGTAGTGAGCGGAGCGAATCTAATGGCTAAATTTATCTTTGTAACAGGTGGTGTAGTATCCTCTCTCGGTAAAGGCATCGCCTCCGCTTCTATAGGTGCTCTGCTTGAGAGCAGGGGACTGAAGGTTACAATCCAGAAGCTCGATCCATATATAAATGTAGATCCGGGTACTATGAGCCCTTTTCAGCATGGTGAGGTCTATGTTACAGATGATGGTGCCGAGACAGATCTTGATTTAGGTCATTATGAAAGATTTACCACTATTCGTACCTCGCAGAAGAACAACTTCACATCCGGAAAGATATACCACAATGTTATAATAAAGGAAAGGAAAGGTGATTACCTTGGTGGAACTGTTCAGATGGTTCCACATATAACCGATGAGATAAAGAGTGCTATAAGATCTGTCGCAAATAATGTTGATATAGTAATCGTTGAGATCGGAGGCACTATAGGAGATATAGAGAGTCTTCCTTTTCTTGAGGCTATAAGACAGTTCCGTTTTGATGTAGGAAGGGAGAATGTGCTTTATATACACCTTACGCTTGTGCCTTTCATAAACGCTGCTGGAGAGCTGAAGACAAAACCAACACAACACAGTGTAAAAGAACTCAGGGCAATAGGTATTCAGCCTGATATCCTGCTATGTAGAACAGACAGGATTATCTCACAGGATATAAAGAGAAAGATTGCTCTCTTCTGCAATGTTGAGACAGAGGCAGTAATAACCGCAAAGGATGTTGATACGATATATGAGGTTCCACTTGTATTCCATCAAGAAGGACTTGACGATCAGATAGTCAGGATGCTTGCTCTTAATATCCGGGAACCAGACTTAAATAAGTGGGAAAAGATTGTTGATAACATGAAACATCCAGAGGCGAAAGTTGTTATCGGACTTGTTGGGAAATATGTAGACCTTAGAGATTCATACAAGAGTCTTATAGAGGCGTTAACCCATGGTGGGATAGCGAATGATGTGCATGTGGATATATCATGGGTAGATGCAGAGGATATAGAGCGGGATGGACCAGAAAGGTATCTATCTGAGGTTGATGGGATACTTATTCCGGGAGGTTTTGGCTCGAGAGGCATTGAGGGTAAGATAGAGGCTATTCGTTATGCAAGAGAAAAGAAGGTTCCATTCTTAGGGATATGTCTCGGAATGCAATGTGCTGTTATCGAGTTTGCACGGAATGTATGTAAACTTCCCAAAGCAAACAGCAAGGAATTTGATGAGAAGACTCCGTATCCTGTAATATATCTAATGGAGAGATGGTACGATTGGAAAGAGAATATCGTACAGATAAGGAATGCCCAGTCCGACAAGGGAGGAACGATGCGTCTTGGGGCATATCCATGTATTCTTTCGGAAGGGTCATTTGCTTATAGGGCGTATGGGACAAAAGAGATATCAGAACGGCACAGACATAGATACGAGTTTAATAATACTTATAGGGATATTTTTGAATCAAATGGGATGAGAATAACCGGTGCCTCACCCGATGGTGAGCTCGTTGAGATAGTTGAGATAGATGATCATCCATGGTTTCTTGGATGTCAGTTCCATCCCGAATTTAAATCAAGACCTATGGAGCCACATCCCATCTTCAGGGACTTCATTGCTGCATCCATAAGAGAGAGGAGAGTACTCTTTGAGTAATAGTTTATCCCTTCCCCATACAAGGGTGGTTGAAGTCGGAGGAATAAAGATAGGAGGAAAGAATCCGCTCGTACTTATAGCAGGACCATGTGTTATTGAATCTGAGGACTCAACCACGAAGATTGCAAAGAGACTGAAGGAAATAGCCAGATCTCACAACATACCACTTATATTTAAGTCTTCTTATGATAAAGCAAATCGCACATCACTAAATTCATATAGAGGACCAGGGATTCGTAAAGGGCTCAGGATACTGAAGACTATTAAGGATAACCTCAAAATACCGCTTCTTTCAGATGTTCATAGTATAGATGAGATCTTACCTGCCTCAAAGGTGCTCGACATCTTACAGATACCTGCATTTCTTTGTAGACAGACAGACCTTATTGTCACCGCCGCAAAATCGGGTAAACCGATTAATATTAAAAAAGGACAATTCCTTGCACCGTGGGATGTTGAGAATATAATAAAGAAAATCACATCTGCTGGAAACAGGGATATATTGCTTACCGAGAGAGGTGTATCATTTGGATACAACAATCTTGTAGCAGATATGAGATCACTGCCATTGATGCGGAGATATGGTTATCCTGTAGTATTTGATGCAACACATAGCATCCAATTACCAGGTGGCAGAGGTAATGCCTCAGGGGGTAATAGGGATATGATCCCTTATATAGCACGGGCTGCGGTAGCAGCAGGATGTGACGCTCTCTTTCTCGAGGTGCACGATTCTCCAGAAAAGGCGTTATGTGATGGTCCTAATACGATGCGATTAGAGGACCTTCCTTCACTCCTGTCGCAGGTAAAAATGATTGATGAGATTGTTAGAGGTAGAAAAAATGATTATTGAGGATGCCAAGAAGGTTTTAAGAATCGAAGCAGATGCAATAGCATCTCTTATTGAAAGGGTAAATGAGAACTTTGTTAAGGCAGTTGAGGCTATTTATAGCTGTAAGGGAAAGGTTGTAGTCACAGGGATGGGGAAATCAGGGATCATCGGTAAAAAGATTGCAGCCACCCTTGCAAGTACTGGAACTCCTGCATTTTTTCTCCATCCTGCAGAAGGGATACATGGAGATATCGGCATGGTAGCAAGAGGGGATGTCGTCATTGCCATATCTAACAGCGGTGAGACAGAGGAACTAAACAGGATAGTTCCTGTGATAAAGAGGTTAGATATCAAACTTATATCTTTTACAGGTGCATCTGAGTCTTCTCTCGCAAAGGTGAGCGATATTGTGATAGATGTAAGCGTAAAAGAAGAGGCCTGTCCTATGGGATTAGTTCCAACAGCAAGTACAACTGCTACCCTTGCAATGGGTGACGCATTAGTAGTAGCGCTGCTTGAAAAAAGAGGAATCAAAGAAGAAGACTTTGCATTCTTTCATCCAGGGGGAAGTCTCGGGAAAAAACTGCTACTAACAGTTGGTGACCTGATGCATACAGGAAAGAGCATACCTGTGGTATATGTAGATACCCCTGTTAAGGATGCAATCTTTGAGATATCCTCAAAGAGACTGGGGATAACATGTGTGATAGATAGAAGAGGTGAACTGAGAGGGGTGATTACCGATGGCGACCTGAGAAGGTTAATTGAAAAGGATATTAATCTCCTCAATGAAGTCACTGAAAAGGTTATGACTAAGAATCCCAAGATTATACAGAAAGATGCCTTAGCTGCAAAGGCGGTTGCTGTTATGGAGCAATACTCGATAACCTCTTTGATAATAGTTGATGAAGAAGAAAAGCCAGAAGGTATTATCCATCTTCACGATCTTCTAAAAGCAGGAGTGGTATGAAACAAGGGGGAAGGGGCAAGGGGCAAGGGGCAAAGATAAAAGAAAAGGCAAAGAAGATAAAACTCCTTATCCTCGATGTTGATGGGGTTATGACCGATGGTGGGATAATACTCGATAACAATGGCAATGAATTCAAAAGATTTCATGTAAGGGACGGTCATGGTATAAAGATGGCTCAGAGGGTTGGGATTATTATTGCCTTTCTGACAGGAAGGGAATCCAATGTTGTGTCGAGAAGGGCATCGGAGCTCGGAGTGACAGATATTTTCCAGGGACGTAAGGAAAAAATAATAAGTTATAGAGAGTTACTCAATAGATATAATCTTAAAGACGAAGAAGTCGCCTTTATTGGAGATGATGTTATTGATATACCTATTATGAGGTGTGCAGGGCTTTCCATTGCAGTATCAGATGCAGAGGAAGATGTAATAAAGATTGCAGACTGGGTTACAAAGAGGGCAGGTGGCAGAGGAGCTGTGAGGGAAGCAATAGAATTTATATTGAAGTCGCAGGGAAAGTGGAAAGAGTTGATGGAAAAATATAACAATAATAAAACTTGAGATTTGAGATAGAGAATGGTAAACCTTCCTAATGCGTTAACCCTTATACGCATCCTGATTATACCGCTATTTATTTTACTCCTCCTCTCTCCAACTCCAGAGAAAGAGTTCTTGGCAGCAGTTATCTTTTCCATCGCATCGTTGACAGATTGGCTTGATGGTTTTATTGCGAGGAAATCAAGTAAGGTAACAAAACTCGGGATGATTCTTGACCCTATTGCAGATAAACTGTTGATAGCCGCTGCACTTATACTTCTTGTGGATATGCTGAGGATACCTGCATGGATGGCAGTGGTTATAATTGGAAGAGAACTTGCAGTTAGCGGGTTAAGGGCAGTTGCGTTATCAAAGGATATTGTTATTCCTGCCGAAAGTGGTGGTAAGTATAAGATGGTTACCCAGATCGTAGCGGTGTTGTTTCTCTTGCTTGGATACGAAATTTACGGGATAAGTTTTTTGACTATCGGAATGATTGCACTCTGGATTTCCATGATTTTCGGAATAATCTCTGGTATTGGGTATTTCGTATCGTTCTGGAGGCAGGCATAAGAAGTGAATAGTGAAGAGTGAATAGTGAGATGATTACGGAGGTTA
>JBFLZU010000095.1:37797-50121 GCA_040756155.1 Nitrospirota bacterium
AATGATTGCACTCTGGATTTCCATGATTTTCGGAATAATCTCTGGTATTGGGTATTTCGTATCGTTCTGGAGGCAGGCATAAGAAGTGAATAGTGAAGAGTGAATAGTGAGATGATTACGGAGGTTAGGGGACTGTCCCAGATTTACGGCACCAAAATCCCCCCATCCCCCCTTTACTAAAGGGGGGCGAGGGGGGATTAGAATCGGGACTGTCCCCGAAGGAAGTATGATCATAATCGTGTTTATAATTGCATACCTGTTAGGTTCAATACCATTTGGTCTTCTTATTTCAAGACTGAAAGGAGTAGATATCAGGGCGTATGGAAGTGGTAACATAGGCGCTACGAATGTCCTCAGGATTGTGGGGAAAAAAGAGGCAGTGATAACACTCATTGCTGATATGTTAAAGGGTGCTACAGCAGTTATAATTGCCCGAGCGGCAGGAGTCGATAATGCATGGGTAGCCTCTGCAGGAATATGCTCAATAATCGGTCATAACTATTCTGTTTTTCTTGGATTCAAGGGTGGAAAAGGTGTTGCGACAAGTTTTGGTGTATTATCAGCCTATCTGCCTATAGTAGCAGCCATCTCTGTTGCCATCTGGATTATAACCGTAATTTTGTGGAGATACTCATCCCTGGGGGCGATCGTATCATTTTTGTGTCTGCCTCTACTTGTTACAGTCTTTAACTATTCGCTTATAAACCTGATATTCTCACTTGCCATATCCCTAATGATAATTTACAGGCATAGGGAAAATATAAAGAGATTGATTGATGGCACAGAGGGCAAGATAGGTAAGAAGGTCTATGTTGATAAATGAGATATTCAAGAGTATTCAGGGTGAGTCCAGCTTTGCAGGACTTCCGTGTACATTTGTAAGGCTTACAGGGTGTAACCTCAGGTGTTCATATTGTGATACAGAATATTCCTTTTACGATGGTTATGAAATGTCTGTGGATGAAGTTATCAGAGAGATAAGGGTGTCCAGAAACAAACTGGTCGAGATTACAGGTGGAGAACCACTTATTCAGAAGGATGTGTATCCACTTGCTAAGCGCCTTCTATCAGATGGATATACGGTACTTATAGAGACGAACGGAAGTATAGATTTAAAAGAACTAAAGGGGTGCTGTTCTAAGAATGACAGGGGTAGACTGCATATAATCATGGATATAAAGACACCTAATAGCGGAGAATCAAGCAAGATGGACTTTGGTAATATATCTCTGCTTACATCTAATGATGAGGTTAAATTTGTCATGGTGGATAGGGATGATTACGATTGGTCAAAGGGGATAATCAACAAATATAGATTTCCTGAGGGCTGTAAGATATTATTTTCTCCTGTTTACGGCAAACTACAACCATATAAACTTGCAGAATGGATAATTGAGGACTGCCTCCCTGTCCGTCTTCAACTTCAATTGCACAGATATATATGGAAAAGAAAAACAAGGGTATGACTACAAGAAAGGCTGTTGTCTTACTGAGCGGTGGGATAGATTCGACTACAACCCTTGCTATAGCCAATTCAGAGGGGTACGAAGTCTATGCCCTGAGTTTTAATTATGGTCAGAGGCATAGCCATGAACTCGAAGCAGCAAAGAGAATAGCAGAATATTTTGGTGTAAAGGAACATCTTATTATGGATATAGACCTCAGGGCTATTGGTGGCTCTGCTTTGACATCGGAGACAGAAGTACCAAAAAAGAGTGCAGAAGTGCTTATCCCAGTCACCTATGTTCCTGCTCGCAATACAATCTTCCTCTCATTTGCTCTTGCATGGGCAGAGGTCATCAATGCGGAGGATATATTTATGGGGGCTAATGTGATCGATTATAGCGGTTATCCTGACTGCAGACCTGAATATATAGAGGCATTTGAAAAAATGGCAAACCTTGCTACAAAGGCAGGGGTTGAAGGGAAGATGCGTTTCAGGATAAGAACCCCATTGATCAGCCTCACAAAGGCAGAGATAATAAAGAAAGGGATTGAACTCGGTGTTGATTATAGCATCACCTGGAGCTGCTATGACCCCCAGCCTGCTACTCCTTCAGCCTTTAGCCTTCAGCCTTCAGCCTTTGTTCCATGCTGTAGGTGTGATAGTTGTATCCTGAGGGCAAAAGGCTTTAAAGAGGCAGGTGTCAATGACCCACTTTTGTCCTCTCTTTGATTTGACTTTTTACTTGACTACAAGATTCAGATATGTAAAATATGATTATCTTATTTTAAGACATTGGAGGTAAGTTTATGGAAAAGACAATCAGCGCCACGGAGGCAGTTCGAAGATTTTCTGAACTGTTGAACACAATAAAATTTAAGGGTAATCACTATATTATTTTGAGAGGTGGAAAACCTGTAGCTTCAATGGTGCCTGTGGAGGTTTCTTCAAAAGGGCATACGATTGGAGAGATTAAGGAACTTCTTAAAAAGATTCCACGCTTAGGGGACGAAGCAAATCTCTTCGAAATAGACTTACGGGAAATTATAAGGTGTCAACCTGGCTTACCTGAGGAGGATAAATGGGGATAATCTTCGATACAAGTTTACTGATTGCTTTAGAGCGAGCTGATCTGGATATAGATAAACTTATAAAAGGCAGAGAAGAGGAACCCTTTGGGATAAGCGTAATAACGGTTTCTGAATTACTCCACGGAGTTCACAGGACTAATTCAGAAAAGAGACGGCTTAAACGAGAAGCGTATGTAGAAAAGGTTATAGGAACCTTTCCTATCTATCCTTTTGATGTTTCGACAGCAAGAATATATGCAAAACTCTGGGCAGGACTTCTTAAAAAAGGCATACGGGTTGGGGCGCATGACCTCATGATTGCTTCAACTGCTATTGCACTCGGGTTCTCTGTAGTAACCTTTGATATGAGGGACTATGGTAAAATAAAAGAAGTTACAGTAGAGAGTATCAATGGATGGTGATAGGGAGGAAACTATGGGATATAAAACAGGTTACGAAGTGATGGAAAAACTGATAGAGTTCAGTATTACAAAAACAGTCCTTCCTTTTCCTAAAATGATTCTACTGGGTCTGCTTGCCGGGGTTTATATTGCCTTAGGTGGTATTCTGATGACGGTAGTGGTGAGCGATATATCTTTTTACTCTGGTTTTGGAATAACAAGATTAATTAGTGGATCCGTTTTCTCCTTGGGTTTGATCCTGGTTATCCTGGTTGGAGCAGAACTTTTTACTGGTAATAACTTAATGGTGATAGGCCTTCTTTCCAGAAGGATCGGATTCATTGCCATGCTTAAAAACTGGCTAATCTCCTATAGTACCAATTTTGCAGGGTCATTAATGCTGGTATCGCTCATTGGTCTCTCCCAGCTCTGGTTTCTCAATGATATGGAAGTGGGTTTCACTATGGTGGATATTGCCAATTCTAAAGTAAATCTTGGATTCTGGACAGCGTTCTGGCGGGGGGTTGGATGCAACTTTCTGGTTTGTCTTGCGGTCTGGCTATCGGTGAGCGGCGAAGATAACATCAGTCGTATTCTGGGAATCTATTTTCCCATAACAGCCTTTGTGGCTCTTGGGTTTGAACACTCCGTCGCCAATATGTTTTTGATCCCCATGGGAATACTGGCAGCCAGTCAGTCTGACGTGGCACCCGTTATATCTCATCTGGACTTATCCCATCTAAACGTAACCGACTTTCTTGTATACAACCTCATCCCGGTTACACTGGGGAATACGGTAGGAGGAGCCTTTCTGGTAGGCTATATTTACTGGTATATCTATGGAAGGCGATAATTTAGTAATTTCTATTTATAATCCCTCCTCCAACCACCACATCCCCATCATAGAAGACTACCGACTGTCCCGGTGTGATTGCCCATTGGGGTTCATCGAATCGCACCTTAACCATCTTGTCTGAAAGTGGCTCTATGGTCGCCTCTGTCTCTTTCATGGCATACCGTATTCTTGCCTTTAATCTAATTGTGCTATTGAGACCATCGATAGCTACCCAGTTTACATCATCAGCGATAAGGTCAGAACCATATGCATCCTCTTTTTCTCCCACAACGATAGTGTTGGTCTCAGCGTCTATATTAATAACATAAAGTGGTTTCGGTGCTGCAATGCCAAGTCCTTTCCTTTGTCCGACTGTATAAAGACATATACCCTTGTGTGTCCCTAATCTTTTCCCTTTTTTATCAATAATTACCCCAGGGATAATCTTCTCAGGGATAAGATTTTTCAGAAATAGCGGGTAATTGTCTTCAGGGATAAAGCATATCTCCTGGCTCTCAGGTCTCTCTGCGGCAGGTAACCCCATCTCTCTGGCGAGTTTTCTTATTCTGTCCTTTGTAAGACTTCCGAGTGGAAAGATTGTGTGACCTAACTGCTTCTGTGTCATCACATAGAGAAAATATGATTGGTCTTTTCTGAAATCAACCCCCTTTTTCAAGATGTAGCGATTATTCATAGCCTCTATCCTTGCATAGTGTCCGGTTGCGATATATTCAGCACCAAGCCTATCTGCTTCCCTGAGGAGGAAATCGAATTTTATAAATCTGTTACATCTTACACACGGGTTTGGTGTGTATCCCCTTGAATACTCTGAGTAGAAATCCTCTATAACCTTGTCTGCAAAGGCATCTCTGAGGTCAAGTATCTTATGTCTGATTCCGAGTTCTTCGCACACCCTTTTTGCTGTCTCTGCCGATACCAGAGAACAGCAGGTTGCCATATCCTCTGTGACCCTCCAGTCCCATATCTGGAATGTTACACCTGTTACCTCAAATCCTTCTTTTTTAAGCAGGACTGCAGATACAGAAGAATCTACACCACCACTCATACCAAGGACAACTTTTCTAATCATAAATTAGTAGATCCTCAAAATATTATACAACGTATCCCGCTGTGCGGGGATATAGCCAGCGTCCCTTATAAGATCTATGATTTCTTCCTTTGTCGTCCTGTAACTCACCCCCGTTGCCGCTACTACATTCTCCTCAAGCATGGTGCTCCCAAAGTCATTTGCACCGAACTTCAAAGCAACCTGTGCCATCTTGGCGCCTTGAGTAACCCAGGACGCCTGGATGTTTTTTATGTTATCAAGCATTATCCTAGATAACGCAAGAACCTTGAGATACTCTACTCCTGTGGCACTTCTGCCACCGAGTTCAGTCCTGTTTGATTGGTATGTCCATGGGATAAATGCGGTGAATCCTCCTGTCTTATCCTGTATCTCTCTTATCCTTATGAGGTGCTCAATTATCTCTTCCCCTGTTTCCACAGAACCAAACATCATCGTTGCTGTTGTAGGCATGCCAAGTTTGTGTACCTCTATCATCACCTCTGCCCACTGTTCCCAACCTATCTTCTTAGGGCTTATCTCACTTCTAACCCTGTCAACAAGTATCTCGGCACCGCCTCCTGGGATAGAGTCAAGTCCGGCAGACTTTAGACGCCTGAGCGTCTGAGGGATATTAAGACCTGATATCTTTGCTATGTGATATATCTCTGGTGGTGAAAGGGAGTGAATCTGTACATCATATCTTTGTTTTATGGATGAGAAAAGGTCTTCAAAAAACTCAATCGAAAGGGTAGGGTGTAGTCCCCCTTGCATGAGTATCTGGGTGCCACCGAGCGTAATCGTCTCATCTATCTTCTTAAAGATTTCATCCTTGCTCAATATATATGCGTCTGGGTCATCTTCGTCTCTGTAAAAGGCACAGAATTTACAGCGACTTATACAAATATTCGTGTAATTTATATTTCTGTCAACAACAAAGGTTACAATTCTCTCAGGGTGCAACTCTTCCCTGATCTTATCTGCTGCCTCACCGAGACTCAAAAGGTCTGCTTTGTCCAGGAGATTAATCCCTTCTTCTTTTGTTACTCTTTTTCTTTTTATGAACATCCTCTTCTTGTCAGATTGATATAATTATACAGAAAAAAACTTTAATAGAAAATGGAAAACACTCATCAAAACCTCTTTACACTCTTCCTTTATATGCTTTATAATTGTTTATGAAAATGCACAGCGAGCGCATTGGATTTAGGTATATTTTTTATTTTTCTGCCACCAAGGATTAAAAGGTTCTATGTTCGATTTTCGTCTCAAAATCTTTTGCACCGTTGCAGAGTTGCAAAGCTTCTCTAAAGCAGGTCAAGTACTGTACATAACCCAGCCAGCTGTCTCTTTTCAAATTAAATCCCTTGAGGAGGAACTTGGGGTTAGGTTATTTAATAGGGAGAGAAACAAGGTCGTTCTTACAGATGTTGGGAAAATTCTTTTTAATTATGCGAAAAAGATTTTCCAGATCTATGAAGAAGCAGAAAAAGAGATAGGTAAAATTACCCATTCGATAAAGGGTAAACTAATCATTGGTGCAACTTCTATAATCGGTAGATATTATCTTCCTACGGTCATTGAGGCATTCAAGCAAAAATACCCCGATGCCGAAGTCATCGCTCAGATTTCAAATACGGAGACGCTAATAAAATCCTTACTACAGGACACACTGGATTTATGTATTGTGAGTGAACCATTATCTATGTATGGAGATTCATTTCTTTATTACCCGTATATTAAAGATAAACTGGTTCTTATTGTCCCTTCAAATCATCGATGGGTAACTCGAGAATCGATTACCCTTGAAGAGCTACTGGAAGAACCCTTTATTATTCGAGAAGAGGGGTCTGGCACAAGGACTACAATTGAACACTATCTCCATGAAAGGGAGAAACGGATCGAAGATTTAAATATTATCATGACTCTTGGAAGCACAGAGGCTGTGAAAGGTGCGGTAGAAAGTGGGGTAGGGGTTTCTATTCTTTCAAAATGCCCAGTAAAGAGGGAATTAGAGATAGGCTCGGTAAGAATAGTAAAAATTGAAGGTATGAAAATGTTTCAAAATTTTACAATTGTGTATCCTCGAAAATTTCAGAGGTTGATTTCAGAGAGATTTTTACATTTTATCCAAGAGATTAAGCCTTGTAGTTAAATAAATTGTTAAATTGTTCAGTGGTAGAAAATTCAATTAGTTTGTCAGTTTAGTTGGCAATTATTAGTGCTACCCTTATCAATATCTTGTAATGTTTAAGTTTCGGCAAGAATGATAATTGTGAGTGACGGTGTTATATCTCAAGAGTTAGTTGCTAAGGCTGGGGCCATCCTCCTTAAGACTGCTGCTACAAGGTTCCCAGATTTCTATATAAAGGTCATTGAAGACCATCTAAAGAAAGAGCGCCATCCTGGAGCCAAAGCAAGGCTTAAAAGGATGATTGAGGCTATAAGATGCTCTCACGAAGAGGGAAGGCCTATATGCCAAGACACAGGCATACCCTTATACTTTGTAACTATAGGAGAGTATGCTAGGGTAAGAGGAGACATTAATGCAGCTCTGAACCTTGGAACTGAAAAAGCTACTAAAGAGACACCTTTAAGAGAGAATGTTGTTCATCCATTGACCTGCCAAAACCCTGGAACCAATGTTGGATGGGGAATGCCTTATGTTGTCTATGACTTTAAGCCTGGAGCAGACTACATAGAGATTAAAGCTGTTGCAAGGGGAGATGGGGAAGATATGCCTACGACGATTGTAAGAATGCCATCTACAGGGCCAAGGCTTCAAAACATCAAGAAAGGGATTCTGGAGGTAATATATAATTCAAGATGGGCATGTCCGCCTCATGTGATAGGGATATGCATAGGCGCTAATGTGACGATAGCCACTCATATAGCTTTGAAAGCCACCTTCCGAATCCCCACTGGAGCCAGAAGCACCGATCCCATGACTGCTCAGCTTGAAGAAGAACTCTTGAATGCCATTAACTCACTTGGGATAGGACCCGGCGCTTTAGGAGGGGACACTACGGCTCTCGCCGTGCACGTAGAGCTCGCAGGATGTCACACGATCTCTCCTGCTCTTGTAGTCGCCCCGGGTTGCTGGACTACTGGAAGGTTTGCTGTGGGGAGGTTGTATAACGATGGAAGATTTGAGGGATTAACCCATCCAGATATTCAGGTGACTTAGATGGCTGAATACAGGATTAGAGCCCCAGTTTTGGAAGAGGATGTCAGGAGGCTCAGGGTAGGTGACATCGTGTTCATCGACGGAGTAGTACATGCGTGGAGGGATAGGGCCTATGACCATGCCTTCGAACTTTTAAAGAAAGGCGAGAGGCTTCCTGAGAATCTGAAGGGATGTGTCCACTGGCACTGTGGCCCTATAACAAAGAAGGTTGGAGGTAAATGGATTGTTGTTTCAGCCGGGCCTACCACCAGTAGACGTTTTGATAAAGTGGAACCTATAGCTATCAGAGAGTGGGGCGTAAAGATAGTCATAGGTAAAGGCCTCGGGATGGGCAGTGGAGTAGCTGAAGCATTAAAGATGTGTGGAGCAGCTTATCTTTCGGCTGTCGGAGGAGCGGCTTCTTATTATGGTAAAAAGATCAAAAAAGTCAGAGCCGTACACTGGCTTGAGCTCGGCATGCCTGAAGCTATGTGGGTCTTCGAGGTTGAAAACTTTGGGCCACTGGAGGTATCCATGGATTCCTACGGGGAAAACCTTTACGACGATATTAAGAAGGAGGTAAACAAAAATCTATTAGAGGTTTACAGGGCACTTGGTGTAAATGTGGCTGAAACAGAGTTATCTTTAGGAGAAATAGGAAGGTAGTAATGCCTATCGAATCGGACATCTTAGAAGAAATTGGATATAATTTGCACTTCAGAGCTGCGACGAAAATGCCCGATGATGTCAAGAAGGCATTAAGGGATATTTACCAGAGAGAGTCTAAGAAACTTCCGAAATATGTCCTGGGTAAAATAATAGAAAACTTTGAAAAGGCAGAAAGTGAAAAAAAGTCTATCTGTTCGGACCCAGGTATTCCTCGTTTTTATGTTAAGGTTGGAAATAGAGCTTCGATTCGAGGTGGATTTATATCTTTAGAGGAGGCTCTTAGAAGGGCTACAGCCAGGGCTACAAGAGATATTCCACTGAGATCGAATGCTGTGCATCCCATGACGCATGAAAACCCCACCACAAATGTCGGGATTTTTGCTCCAGATATCTATTATAGCTTCGAACCCAAGGTGGATTGGATCGAGATAACTGTTTCCCATAAAGGTGGCTTTTATGGTAGTGATTACAGGTGGCTTTTGCCTGGAGACGGAATAGAGGGAATGGAGAGATTCTTTTTAGACGCCATCAGTGTGAATGGTCGTCGAGGTTTTGCCTGTTTACCCTCTTTAGTAGGAATAGGGATTGGAGGAAACAAGGACGTGTCATTCAGATTGGCACGGGAAGCTGTTTCGCTTCGTACGGTAGGAGATCGGCATCCAGACCCCTTTATCGCAGATTTTGAGGAAGAACTGAAAGAGCTGGCCAATTCTACCATGTTCGGTACAATGGGGCTGTGGGGAGATGTTACGGTCATGGATGTTCACATAGAAATTGCTTATGGACACACCGGCGGACCGCCGATGTCTATCCACCAGCATTGTAATGCTCTGAGAAGGGCATCAGCCAGAATTGATTCAAAAAATAGAGTTGAATATAAGGATGATCCGCAATGGTTTACGCCTTATTATAGGAGAAAAACTATAGCTCAGGAGGCTTGGGAATGACAATACAATCCTTAGATGACCTGGAATTGAGAGAAGTTCGATTGAATATACCATTGTCTGAAGAAAGCGTAAAGGATCTAAGAATGGGTGACATCGTCTATTTGGATGGAGGTATCTTTACCGGAAGGTCTTTATGGTGTATCCATGTAATTGAAAAAGGAAATCCTCCCCCTATAGACATCACCAACGAGTTTAACGTAATGATGCATAGTTCTCCTGCAGGGGCTGAAGTGAAACCAAACGAATATAGAATCTCAGGCATAACCTGCACATCTGGTTTTCGATTTTCTCCCTGGATTCCGAAGCTACTTGAAAAATATCATTTGCGAGCCGTAATTGGAAAAGCAGGTATGCGTGAAGACCTTTACCGATATTTTAAAGAATACAATGCAGTTTACCTCACGTCTGTTGGATATGGACTCGGTGCTCTGTATGCCGAGGGAGTAAAAAGGGTTAAGGCAGTCTACTGGAAAGAAGAATTAGGAATTGCAGAAGCGATGTGGATTCTGGAGGTAGAGAATATGGGGCCATTTTTTGTCGCCTGTGATACTCAAGGCAACAGCCTATGGTCTCTCGCTAATGAAAGAATCAATATGCAGTTATCTAATCTCTATAAAGATAAGAAGACCTACCTGTTAAAGAGATTAGGTGAGATTACCACTCCAGAAGAAGAGCCCATTTGAATCACCTCGTTTTATTTGCTTTTAACTATAACCCATCTCTACCATGGCGTTAATTACATCACGGTAATCGGCTGGTTTTTTACCTTTAAAAAAATCCTTTAGACCCAATTCCGATACGCTTTTTAAACGATCTCGAACCGCTTCGCTCACGGTTGGTTTAACCTTTAATTCTTTAAGCGTTTCAATCACATGCTCCATTTCATCTGCACGCCGTTTACCATGTAGTACATTGGTTGTAATCCATGTATTAGCGATCTCTTGAAACGAGGTTTTATCCATATGTTTGACAATTGCGTCCATGAGCGGTTCCATTAAATCACAACGCTTAGCTCCAAGCAACATTTCGATAAGAAGGGCTTCAACACCTTTAGCAAAGACACTCCGCAGCATTTTCATATAGGATGCTTTTCCGATCTCTTCGGACAAAAATGTCACATCAAAGCCCATATTCCTCAGGAAATTGGCGACTTCGTCTGCTTTTTTCCCACAAGCTAACACGGGGCTCTTGAATCCATAAGAAGCAATAGTACCCAGGATAGCCACTTCAACAAAGGATCCCCCTCTTGCCTCAATCAATTCGCTCATTAGAATTTTTACTCTCGGTGAAACAGTATTCATATCCACATACACTTTTCCTTCTTTTATGAATGGCAAGGCATCTTCAACTACTTTAGTGGCTACTTCACTGGTCACAACACTCAAAATGATGTCATTGTTCAAAACTAATGATCCAACATCTCTTTCAACTATTAAACCCTGCTGTTTAGCTTTAGATATAAGCGATTGTGAAATTTTCTCATCGTTAAATCTTATATCAAAAACGCTCACTGAAATCTTTTTGTTCGAACATAACCCATGGGCGAATGCCTGCCCTGCTTCCCCGTAACCAATGATCCCTATTCTTGCATCCATGACTGACTTCCCTCCATTTACAACCATAAATAAGTTTAGCAGTATTTTTTAACAAATTCTACTGGTATTTTCGAATAACAGCTATGTGTTTGGATTAAACATAGCATAAATAGAATACTGGGTTAGGGTTTTGAAATTTATCTTGCACTATGCCTTCATGTGGGTTAAAATGTCATTAAAATTTGGAGGTGAGCCATGAGTAATGAAAAAGAGATCAAAGATTACGTGAAGAACCGATATGGTAAGATAGCATCCAAAGAAGATTCCTGTTGTCCAAGTTGCACTTATACTTCAGACATTGTTGAACATGCAAGGTCAATGGGATACTCAAAGCAGGAAATCAGCGGTGTCCCGGAAGAAGCCGTTATGGGACTGGGATGTGGTAACCCAACAGCACTTGCAGAACTGAAAGAGGGTGAACATGTTGTGGACCTTGGCTGCGGTGGAGGTCTGGACGTTTTCCTTGCAGCCCAGAAAGTTGGTGGAAAAGGGAAGGTTATTGGCGTGGATATGACTCCTGAGATGATTGAAAAGGCAAGAGAAAATGCCAGGAAAGGTGACTACAAAAATGTTGAGTTCAGGTTTGGAGAGATAGAAAATTTACCCATCGAGGACAACTCTATAGATGTTATCATAAGCAATTGCGTCATAAATCTCTCACCAGATAAATTAGCCACCTTCAAAGAAGCATTCAGGGTTTTGAGACCTAATGGTAGGATCCATATATCTGACCTGGTAACTGAAGGAAAGCTTCCTGAAGATGTTCGACAGAGCTTTGAAGCCTGGGCAGGATGTATTGCTGGAGCCCTAGAAAAACAAGAATACCTGAACACGATAAGGAAAGCGGGTTTCAGAGATGTTACCGTCATTGACGAGCATCCTTACAGCAAGTGTGGAATAGACTCTCGAATTACAGGAAAAATCATCAGTATTCAAGTAAAAGCCTACAAATAAGGTGTAAAATTTCCAAATAAATCCCCATAAAACACTCCAATCAAACCCTAAAAAAAATCTTTTATGAGCCCATAAAAAATTAAGATTTGACATCTCCATATATGTGTCAGAAAATTAAATTAACTTCAGAAGGATTATTCTATGTGTCTTATAGACGCATAGAAGTGAATGGGATTC
>JBFLZU010000096.1:0-17286 GCA_040756155.1 Nitrospirota bacterium
GGACAATGGTAAGAGAAATGGTTGATCTTGATTATATTCTTTAAATGACATGCACCTGCCTCCTTTCAAAAAACTACAAAATAATATGCAGATTTCATGCCACCATTTTGGGACAGCCTCCCGTCCCCTTTTCCATCTGGTTAAGTTGGCTTTTTCTTGGTCTGGTAAGCCCTGAGGATGCTTGCAGCAGCTTCCTCAATAGCCCTGTTTGAGATATCCAAGACCCGCCAATGTAGATTCTGTTTGAAAAACGCCTTACACCACTCGATCTCGTCAGCTATCATGACAGGATCGGCATACTTCGCATAGGGTGCAAGACCCAATTGCTTCAATCTCGCCTCTCTGAACTTCACGAGGGTCTCTACATTAATTATAAGACCAAAAACCTTACGCTGATTTACCTGAAATAGCTCTTCTGGAGGGTCTATATCTGGATGAAGGGGGATATTGGCGACCTTCCATCCCTGGTTGGCAAGATAGGTCGAGAGGGGTGTCTTGCCTGTTCGAGATAGACCCACAAGAATCAGGTCAGCCAGTTTTATATCTTGGGGCATCTTTCCATCGTCATGCTTGACTGCAAAGTTGACCGCCTCAATTCTTCGGTAGTAGTCTTCGTCCAGAATGTACTGTCGTCCAGGAATCGCCATCGGTTTTTCTCTCAAAAAGATGGACAACTGCACAATAAAATCACCAATGACATCAATAGCCTTTATTCCCAAGCGCCCGGACTCCTGGATTAAAAAATCCCTCAAACTTGGCTGAACTATTGTAAAGGCCACGAGTGCCTTATCCTCTGCTGCCTGTTTGGCAATACGTGAGATGTGTGTCTTGTCTTTGACCAAAAAAAAGGTCTTCACCTCGAACTTTTCCCGACTGAACTGGGCAAGAGATGCCTTGGCGATCTTACTAATCGTTTCCCCTGTGCCTTCGCCAACCAGATAAATGACCTTTCTCTTAGAAAGATGCATTCTTTTTGACTCCTCCCCTTTTTTCATAAGAAGTTCCATAAGAAAAATGTGGTGTTTCCGTGACAGATTAATCGTCCATCTAAGTATTCCGAGGTCAGAGGTTTGACAATCAAGTCTGTCGGATGTATCCTTGCCAGCCTCACCATGTAAGGAACGAGCTCCGGAGGGGGTCTTAGTGAATATATAAGATCTACTGATGTGTATATAGAAATATCCGGGTTCATGATGTCGTCTACGACGACCTTAAGTCCGATATATTGAAATGGTCGAATATCAGTTGCAAAGACCTGCACCCCTTTTTCGAGCAAGGCAAAGGCAACATCAGGAAAATAGCCAATACCAATCTCTGCTGTATTACAATATTTGCTGGCAATATAGTTTATCAGCCCTTCATAGCGATGAGAACGGTTAAATCTCACGGGATTTGAACCTGTAAAGATATTCTGCTCGACTTGTTGACAGACTTGCCTGTCAGTCACTATTCCACCGATCTCCAAAAGAATATATCCTCCATGGGTATCTTCGCTATCCTTGCCTTTGATACAATCCCCAATGCCTTTTCCATTTGGATCTTATGCTCCATCATGGCTACCATTCTCCTTGATGCCACAACCACATCAGGATTCACTGAAATCGATGTGCAGCCACAACGAATCATAAACTCCAGATAATCCGGATATACACTGGGAGCCTGCCCACAGATAGATGTGGTCACCCCGTGTTTCTTACATACAGCGATGGTGTAAGCAATAGCCCTCAGGACAGCCAGATTCCTCTCATCATAAACCTCCTGCACGGACACATCATTTCGATCCACGCCAAGTATAAGCATGGTCAGATCATTAGTCCCAAAGCTCACTCCATCTATGCCCTCTCTGCAGAACTCCTCAATCATAAAACACGCGCTAGGAACCTCCACCATGATCCAGAGTTGAAAATCACGAACAGACCGATTGTCCAATCCTTCTTCACGCATGATCTCGACCGTTTTTCGGAAGACCTCGAGGGTTCTAACAAAGGGAACCATTACCCAGATATTGGTAAATCCCATCGTCTCCCTAGCCTGCCTGATTGCCTTAAGCTCAAGCCTGAAGATATCATCTTCTTTTATATACCTGTATTCACCACGGTAGCCAATCATAGGGTTTGGTCCAACATGATCTCTTTCATATTTTTCTCCACCTTGCAACTCAAGAAATTCGTCGGGCTTAAAATCAAGGAATCTGTAGACCACTGGGCGTGGAAAGAACGCCTCAGCTACCTGCCCGATACCACGTGAAAAGGTGTCAATCATTACCTGATCACCGCTTTCTTCCAAGAGGAGCCTCGGATGTTTTCCAATGCTAAGCATCATGTGTTCAGCCCTCAAGAGGCCGACACCATCTGCATGGGTTTCCTGGGCTACTTTCTTGGCAATCTCGGGAATAGACAAATTCACATATACCTTAGTGGCTGTTATTACCTGACTCGCCATATCTAAAGGTACTAATGGTGCTTTGACTTCTTCTTGTTTCATATCTCTCCCCTTAAATACAAGACCTCGCTGCCCATCTACCGTTACCATCTCGCCATCTTTAAGAACCTTTGTGGCATCCTCGGTGCCAACCACACAGGGAACTCCAAGCTCCCGGCTAACAATAGCAGCGTGACAGGTTTTACCACCCAAGTCAGTGACAATGGCAGAGGCATTTTTCATGGCCGGAACCCAATCGGGCGTGGTCATCTCGGTAACCAAGACTCTGCCTTCTTGAAAATTTGAGATATCCTTGACATTCAAAATGATTCTAACCTCCCCTGACCCTTGTCCAGGGCTCACACCTAATCCTCGAACGATGATGTTTTGTTCCATAAGATCTCTCCTCTCTCTTTTTTTTGCTTCCACCCTTGTCACGTGCACGGTCTCAGGCCTTGCTTGAAGAATGAAGATGCGACCATCTTTGTTTGTAGTCCATTCAATATCCTGAGGAACACTATAGTGATTCTCTATCTGAACACCATATTTTGCTAAGCGAATAATAGCCTCGTCAGTCAGTGCAGGTCTGTCCTGCATGTTCTTGGAAACCATGGTCCATTTTGTGCCTCCCTTTTTGTCGGGAATAATCTGCCTTTCTTTTTTCACGATGCGTTTGTCCACAGTTCGAAAAGTCCCTTTTTCAACAACATATTCATCAGGTGTTACCTGACCACCTACGATGGCTTCGCCAAGCCCCCAGGAGGCATTGATAACCACTTTATCTCTATCGCCACTCACTGGCTCTAAGGTGAACATGACCCCTGATACCTGCGAGTCAATCATCTCTTGAACAGCAACACTGATGAGCACCTCGTCATGAGCAAAACCCTTTTCCTTTCGGTAGGTAATGGCTCTGGGCGTGAAGAGGGAGCTCCAGCACTGCTGAACTCGCTTTAAAAGGGTTTCCTGTGTCACATTCAAGAAGGTATCCTGCTGGCCTGCAAAACTGGCGCCAGGCAAGTCCTCGGCTGTGGCGGAAGACCTCACAGCCACTGCTACATTCTTCTTGCCAAGTTTTTCGCAGAGATGCCTGTATGCCTTTAGGATTGCACTTCCTATCTCATTTGGCATTGGAAGGCTTTCCATGTATGTTCTGATTCGATGCGATATTTCTTGTACGGATCCTATGTTATCCATGTTTATATCAGCTAAAAGGGCACTGATTTTTTCGCCTGCACGATTTTTTCCTAAAAATACCCGGTATGCATGTGCTGAAATGGCAAAACCATTTGGAACAGGCACGCCAATCTTACCAGAGAGTTCTCCCAAATTGGCACATTTGCCCCCGACAAGCGGAATGTCTTCTTTGCTCAAGTCCTTGAACCACAGCACAAAATTATGTTTTTTCATAGGGAAATCAACCCCTTCCCTTATCTGTTTTCATGTTCTCCTCACGATTCCCATTCTATCCTCTATTATCTTGTTAGCAAGCTCCTCTATGGAGCTATTTGTGACATCTATAACCTGCAATCCCTTTATCTGATTAAATATCCGATGACTGTATCCCAGTTCCTTCTTAATGTATGTTATGTCCGTATAATCGGTGAGTCCTGCGTATTTAAGCCTCTTTTGCCTTAGAAAGACGAGTCTCTCTGGAGAGATAGTAAAGCCAACCTTTTGAATTTTTATCGTTAAAACCTTATCTGGTGGTTTCATATCCAGGATAATAGGCACATTGGCCACTTTCAAACCATTGTTACATGAAAGATAAAGACTGGTGGGAGTCTTGGAGGTTCTTGAAACGCCAAGTATGATAAGATCTGCCTTCTCCACAGTCTCCAAGCCTTGTCCGTCATCATGCTTCAGGGTAAAGTCAATCGATTCGGCAAGGCGAAGCGACTCTTCTCCAATCCCTCTTAAAAGCCCAGGCTTCAATATAGGAATCATATTCCATAGCTTTCCTATACGATCCAGCAATGGGCCAAGAAGATCAATAGTATAAATACCCATTTTCCGCTTTTCTTTATTAATCCATCTCCTGAGTTCATGTGATACCAGTGAATAAATGACGATACCTTGCACTGCTTCAGCCTTGATCAGAATCGTCTTGATTTGCTCCTTGGTCTTGATATAAGGAAATCTCTTGAAGATCGGTTTTATCTCTTTGAATTGCACCAGAACCGCACTGATTACCATCTCTGCCGTCATACCTGTCGCATCAGAGACAATAAATACATGCACTTCTTTTTTGAAAGGGCTCATGTGACTTTAGATTAAAGTTTTGGGGTCAAACTGTGAATTACATATTTTCATCATTCACTCATATGTTACTTTCCATGAGCAACTTTTTGAACAATCCCTAAAAAGATGCCCGATGTCTTGAGCTTTTTATTTATATGAACGGTAACTCGTGTTGATATTCTACACGGGTTGTTTTAGATGGTATCTATAAAAATATACTATATTTGTCTCTGAATTTTCAACAGAAAGTTGAATCGGGTCAGTGAATGTGCAGGTAAAACTAATCCTCCTCCCCTTGTATTCGACATACCCCATATGGTATTATTAATTATGCAAGGCAAGATAAGGTTTGGCCTTCTTCTGATTGTTATATTTATAGTCATCTCCGCGGGAATCGCTGGTGGTTTTGTATATTCCCTGAAGGGTGATCTCCCATCAGTTGATTCATTAAAGAAACAACAGCATTTTGATGGTACAAAGGTCTATGGAGACGATGGTGAACTGATTGGAGAATTCAATATCGAAAAGGGAATATATGTTCCGCTGAATGCCATCCCCAAAAGCCTTAAAAATGCAGTTATCGCAATTGAGGATTCAAGGTTTTATGAACACAAAGGTCTTGATTATATTGCTATAGCGAGGGCTGCGATAAAAGACATACTCTATGTAAGTATTAAAGAGGGTGGAAGCACCATAACCCAGCAGCTCGCAAAGGTTGTATTCCTCACGCCTGAGAAGAGCATAAAAAGAAAGATTAAAGAGGCTTATCTTGCTATAAAGATGGAGAAGACTCTCACAAAAAATCAGATACTTGAGTTATATCTCAACAAGATATATTTTGGACATGGTGCCTACGGTGTAGAGATGGCTTCAAGAACATACTTTGGAAAATCGGCAGAATCCCTTTCAACTGCTGAAGCAGCCCTGCTTGCAGGTCTAATCAAGTCACCTATGATATACTCCCCATACAATGACCTTGAAAAGGCACGATTTAGACAGATTACAGTCCTTGAAAGGATGGAATCAGAAGGTTTTATCAAGAAGGGCGCAGCAGAGAAACTCTGGCAGCAACCCATAAGGTTTATAAACCTAAGGAAACGGGATGACAATATGCAGTATTTCCTCGAACATGTACGCAGATACCTTGAGGACAAATATGGTAGTGAAAGCGTCTATAAAGGTGGGCTCAGGGTATATACAACGCTTGACAGGAGGATGCAGAGGGCTGCAATAAAGGCGCTACAGGAAGGACTTCGTGAGATAGATAAAAGACAGGGATACAGAGGACCGATAGAGCATATAGATGTTATAAAGGAGAAGAAGAAAAAGAAGGCAGATAATAAGGCAACACACTCTGTTGTTATGATTTCTGGAGAGATATTCAATGGGACTGTAATAAAGGTTACAAAAGATTATGCAGTGGTCAGGGCAAGGGGTATTGTCGGCAGGATAGCCCTTGAGGATATGTTATGGGCTGGAAGAGTTTTGACTAAAGGAGGCAGGATAAAGGAATATAAAGAACTTAATGTAAGCGACATACTCAAGAAAGGCGATGTAGTGAGGGTGCGGTTAAAATCAAAATCACAGAAAGGAGTATCATTTAGCCTTGAACAGGAACCGGTAGTTGAAGGTGCAATTGTAGTTATTGAACCATCTACAGGATATATAAAGGCGATGGTTGGAGGATACGATTTTACGAGAAGTGAATATAACAGAGTATTATTCGCAAGACGACAGGCAGGCTCGGCATTCAAACCAATTGTATATGCATCGGCTATTGAGCGGGGATTTACACCGTCAAGCATCATTATCGATGAACCTGTGACTTATGATGAAACTGCATTCAAGGCGGGATGGAGTCCTGAGAACTACGATAAAAAATATTATGGACCAACAATGTTAAGAACAGCTCTCGCCTATTCAAGGAATGTAGTCACGGTAAAATTGCTTGAGAAAATAGGTGTTGACAGTGTAATCGATTTTGCCAGGAAACTGGGAATCGGTGGACCATTTGAGCGTGATTTTACTATAGCGCTCGGTTCATGCGATGTCACACCCCTTGAATTGACCTTAGCATATAGTACCTTTGCAAATGGTGGTGTTAAGATGAAGCCATTAACAATAAAGTATATTCTGGATTCAAAAGATAACATCCTTGAGACAAATCAACCTGAAGGTCAAGGGGTTATAAGTAAAGAGGCATCATTTCTGATAACAAATATGATGGAGGATGTGGTTAAATATGGAACAGGCTGGAGGGCTAAGTCACTCGGCAGGGCAGTTGTAGGAAAGACTGGCACTACAAATGAATACAGGGATGCATGGTTTATTGGATATACACCTGAGATTGTAGCAGGGGTATGGGTCGGTTTTGACAATAGACAGCCCCTCGGTCCTGGTGAGACAGGCGCAAGGGCTGCCAGCCCAATATGGGTATCTTTGATGCGTGAGATACTTGAGACTATCCCTCCGTCTAATTTCATCATACCGGATGGAATTGTTGCAGCAGAGGTGGATGCAGAGACTGGGCTATTAGCCACAAATGAGAGTAGAGTGAGATATATAGAGTATTTTAAAAAGGGAAGCCTTCCTGCGTATTCAACCCCCGATTCAAAGGAAAGACTGGGTGTAAGAACTATGGGTGATCTTCCATATAGCCCGCTCAGGGGCCAACAGTTGGATACAGACTGACCATCAATTTCCCCTCTCCTAACCGCTCCCTGAGTTTTTCTTCCCCTCTTCGTTCGATCTCCTTCAGCCTTGCAGTAACCTGATTACATGCTGTAGAGAGGAGAACCATATGGCTGTATGTAAAGGCATTCTTCCTCGAAGGGTTGCTGAGGAGTATAAAGCCAGTGATTTCACCATTGTATATGAGTGGGGAGGCAATCATAGAACGGCCTGAATAGAATCTGTCTTTAAACCTTTTCTCTATCCCTGTGTCTTTGATAAGAAGAGAAGACTTATTTTCAAGTATCCATACAGCAACAGGGTCACTCTTTTCTATATGGTGTACCTTTTTGATATTTGCCGACTGGTATATATCAAACTCCTCGTTGTATTTATTCCATATAGCAATGAATCCTGCCTTTGCAGGTTCTATGTCATTCATTAACTGTTCAAACACCATACCTGTTAGTGCATTTATGTCCTCAGCCTGAGGGATCAACCTTCCTAACTCATAAAGTGTTGTGAGTTCCCTGTTTAGTGACTTTATCCTTGATATGAGTATTGCTATTATGACCTCAAGAAGGCGAATGCCACTTTTAGGGTCAGTATTAATGACATCGAAAAGGTCACTACAATCTATCTTCCAGAGCGAACAGTCTTTTCTTGCTACTACATCTGCAGAGCGGAACTTTTCACCAAAGACTGCCATTTCACCGAAGACATCACCCTCCTCAAGTATTGCAAGTATCTTGTATTTACCTGTCTTGCTGTCTATAACCTTTCTCACCTCAACCTCTCCTGAATGGAGTATATACATGCTATCTGCCTGTTCACCTTCACGGATTATGTATTCTCCTTTTAAGTATTTATTTTCTTTCAAGAGTAAGGCTAAGGAGCGTAGAGTTTCTTCGCTTATACTGGTGAATACCGGGATAGTTCTGAGAGACTCAATGTTACCTTCCATATCTGCCCTCCAGCCCTGAAGGTTTCTGGGCAAATGGCGATGGTTTTTGCTGTGGTTGTGGTGCTGGCTCTTCCACAGGCATCTGGGTCTGGAGCATTATCCTGAGGTCATTCGGATTATTGCTTATGTTAAGTGCGTCCTCTTTTGTTATTGCACCTTCCTTCACATACTCGAATAGGTGCTGATTCATCGTCTGCATCTTATATAGCGATGCAGAATCGTGTATCGCTTTATCTATTGCCCCTGTTTTACCTTCTTCGATCATCTTGCGGATAGTGGGTGTATTTATCATTATCTCAAGAACTGCAATCCTCCCTGAGCCATCAGATTTTTTTACGAGTCTCTGCGATACAGTGGCAGCAAGTGTCATAGCAAGCTGCATCCTCACCTGGTGTTGCTGTTCGGGTGGAAATGTGTCTATTATGCGGTCTATAGACTGCTTTGCATCATTTGTATGAAGTGTGCTGAATACGAGGTGACCTGTTTCTGCGGCAGTCATCGCTATCGAGATTGTCTCAGGGTCTCTCATTTCTCCAACGAGGATTATATCGGGGTCCTGTCTTAATGCCCTTTTTAATGCCTCTGAGAATGACCTTGTATCAAAACCGACCTCACGCTGATTAATCGTGCATTTCTTATCCCTGTGCACAAATTCTACAGGGTCTTCTATAGTTATGATGTGGTCGTTACGCGATTCATTAACATGGTCGATCATTGCCGCAAGTGTGGTGGATTTTCCAGAGCCTGTAGGTCCTGTGACAAGTACAATCCCCTGTCTTCTATGGACAAGTTCCTTCAAGACAAGTGGTAAGCCGAGTTCTTCCACAGTCTTGATCTCGACCGGTATCACTCTGAATACTGCACCGAGATAACCCATCTGGTGAAATGTGTTTCCTCTGAATCTTGCCAGTCCCTCAACAAGATATGAGAAATCAAGTTCTCTTTCCTCTTCGAGTTTTTTTATCTGGAGATCAGAAAGTAGGGAGTGAAGCATCTCATTCATCCCGTCTTTTGAGATCTCAGGAAAATCAGCAGGTAAAAGTTCTCCTTTAATCCTCATCATCGGTGGACGTCCTACCTTGAGATGTAAGTCAGAGCCACCCCTCTCGACCAATGTCCTCAACAGTTCATCTATCTTCATGGTGAACTCCTTTCTTTGGTCATACCTTCACACCCATAGATGGTGGTGCCCCAAGTGCACCTGCTCTTGTTCTAACCGCCTCGGGATTCTGTGCCTTTGACATCGCTTCCTCTAATGTAACAAGTTTCTCCTTTACAAGTTCTGCGAGAGACATATCCATACTTATCATGCCGAACTTTAAGCCTGTCTCTATAGCACTATATATCTGGTGTGTTTTTCCCTCACGAATCAGATTGGCTATAGCAGGTGTTACTATCATGACTTCCCTCGCTGCAGCCCTTCCATTCCCATCCGCACGCGGTATTAACTGTTGACATATTACTGCCTTCAGTGTTGTGGATAACTGGACCCTTATCTGTTGCTGTTGATGTGGTGGAAAGACATCAACCACCCTGTCTACCGTCTGTGGTGCATCCTGGGTATGGAGTGTGCCGAATACGAGATGACCTGTCTCTGCAGCGCTTACTGCGAGTGAGATGGTTTCAAGGTCTCGCATCTCTCCAACAAGGATGATATCAGGGTCCTGTCTTAAAGCATGTTTAAGCGCTTCTGAAAAAGAATGCGTCTGGGCGCCAACCTCTCTCTGTCTTACGATGCATCCCTTACTCTCATAAACGAATTCTATAGGGTCTTCGATTGTAAGGATATGCTCCTTTCGTTCCGCATTTATGATATCTATAAGTGAAGCAAGTGTGGTTGATTTTCCAGAGCCTGTTGGTCCTGTCACGAGTATCATACCACGAGGGAGTTTTGTAAGTTCAAGGATTGCTGGAGAGAGCCTCAGGGATTTCGGGTCAGGTATCTTTGAGGGTATTAACCTCAGCACCGCCTCCACCCCGTTTTTCTGTAGAAGGACGTTTACCCTGAATCTGCTTAATCCTGGGACATTGTATGAGCAGTCAAGTTCGAGTTTCTCTTCAAACCTCTGTATCTGGTCTTCATAGAGAAGGCTATAGATAAGTTTCTTGGAGTCTTCTGCTGTGAGTTCGGGAAATCCTTCAAGTGGCTGAATATGTCCATATACCCTCACCATCGGTGGTTTTCCAACAACGATATGGATATCAGATGCCTTCTTTTCAACTACAGCCCTGAGAATATCTAACATTTCCATAATTACACCCCCTGTAAGACTTTTTACACCTCAAAGGTGATTTTGTCAATAGAAAAAGGGCTTCTCAAAGAAAAAGCTTGACAAGTTATATGTTCTTTGATATTATTGATATAGATTATCAATATTAATACTGTGTTCTATGGGTATAAAAGAAGCAAGAGATATTTTTTCAGGTTATTTAGAAAAGAAAGGCTTACGGCATACCTTGCAAAGGGGTGAAATTCTCGATGCATTTATTTCAGCGAACAAACATATCACCGTCGATGATCTGTATAATACCCTGAAAAAGAGGAATCCAGATATAGGTTATGCAACGGTACATCGCAATCTGAAATTGATGTGTGAGTGTGGCTTAGCAGATGAAATAAAGGTCGGTACGAAAAAAACGAGATACGAACAAAAATATGGATACAAGCACCATGATCATCTTATCTGTCTCAAATGCGGGAGATTTATAGAGATCAACGATGTTAAGATCGAAAGACTCCAGGACAGACTTGCAGAAGCAAACGAATTTACCCCCTTGAGACATAAGTTAGAAATATACGGTCTGTGTAAAGAGTGTAAATAATTTTTTGGCTATATAATGATAATGATTATCATTTTAAAATTGAGATTTAAAAGGAGGCATTACATAAGAGGGGGGAAAGATAATGGTTGAAAGATTAAAAGTGATTAAAATATCTGTGTTCTTGTTGAGCATACTGATGTTCCAGTATGGTATAGTTGGTGTAGCAACAGCAGAAGAATTAATAGTCTATTCGGGCAGGGGAGAGAGGCTTATTAGACCTGTGCTTGATGAATTTACCAGAAAGACAGGGGTGGAGGTAAAACTACATTCTGCAGGAACAGTTGAACTTTTCAACAAACTGATCGCTGAAGGAGACAGATCGCTTGCTGATGTCTTTCTAACAGTGGACGCAGGTATCCTTGAAAGGGCAAGGATAGCAGGTCTGCTTCAGCCTATAAAATCAAATGTCATCACAAAAAATATTCCCACAGCCATGAGGGCACCTGATAATAGTTGGGTAGGTTTATCTCTTAGATTAAGGGTTATTGCATATAATCCCCTGAGGGTAAAGCCTGACGAGATTAAGACCTATGAAAGCCTGATGAAGCCAAAGTTTAAAGGGAGACTCGGGATAAGGACAGGTTCTAATGTGTATGTTCAATCACATACAGCCATGATGATTGCAGAAAAAGGAGAGACAACAACAGAGAAGTTTTTAAAGGCAATAGTGGAAAATGCAGGGGATAAGATTTATCCCTCTGATAGTAGGGCAGTAGAGGCTGTGGCAAAAGGTGAAGTGGATGTGGCAGTTGTCAATCATTATTATGTCTATGGTCACCTGAGGAAAAACCCTGATGATAGTAAGACACTGTCATTTTTAATGCCTCCAAAAACTGCCTATAATGTCTCTGGCGTAGGCATACTGAAGACAAGTAAGAAAAAAGAAATTGCACAGAAGTTTATTGAACTCATGGCATCCAATGAGGGACAGGTAATGTTTGCTGAAGAAAACAGGGAATATCCAGTAAATCCTAAAATCCCTGCACATCCGGACATGAAGAAAAGGGATACCTTTACTTTATCACCTGTTTCCCTCTCGATGATGGGACGATATATGGTGACAGCTATAGACCTTATTGACAAAGTTGGGTATCGGTAATGTCTTTACTTACTCCCTTAGCTTCAGGAGTGGCGATTTTAGCCGCCACTCCTATCATTATTATTTTTTACAGTGCTATCACTGTTGATGCCGGCTTATGGATACAGATTTATGAAACAAGGCTACAGGTTATACTTCTCAATACTATCAAGCTCCTGTTTGCAGTAGGGGTATTAACGGTATTGATTGGTATAACGATGGCAATGATAGTGACACGCTATGACTTCAAAGGCAAAAGGATATGGGAGTGGGCATTGATACTGCCATTGGCAGTGCCAGGATATGTCCTTGCCTATGCCTATGCAAGTATCATGGCTCCAGGTGGTGTTGTCCAGACATTATGGATTAATCTCTTTGGTGATACATCAACGATGCCATCTTTATATAGTTTCTGGGGAGTATCCTTTATCTTAAGTCTTGTTAATTATCCATATGTATATTTATTAACCCGGGCAAGTTTGTTGAATCAGAATATTTCTTATGATGAAGTTGCAAGGACATTGGGCGTATCAAAATGGAAAAGACTCTGGTTAATAAATATCCGTATGGCGTATCCGGGCATTATAGCAGGTATGGCACTTGTTCTGATGGAGGTTATGGCAGATTTCGGCACCGTAGCGCTTTTGAGATACCCAACCTTTACAGAGGCTATTTATCGCCAGATGACCGCCCGCTTTGACTTCCTCGGTGCATCAGCCCTTGGTTCTATACTGGTTGGACTCACCCTTTTACTTCTTATTCTGGAACATCATTTCAGAGGTAGAAGAGTATTTGAGCAGACAAAAGGTAAGTTTAAGAAGCCTATCCCTAAGGGAGTAGATGTTAAAAGGACTATATTCTTTACAGCCCTCATCCTCATCATTCTTGGAATGGCGTTTTTTGCACCTGTCAGTCTTCTTACAAAGTGGAGTATTGACGCCATATTTAAGGCTGGGCTGGACAGCAGATTCGTGAAATTCACATTTAATACTATTTCTGTATCAGCACTTGGAGCTACAATCGCGGTCATATTGGCAATACCTATAGCATATCTACACGCCAGGTATCTGAACCCTTTAAATAAGGTATTATATTTTTCCTCTACATTGGGCTATAGCCTTCCAGGTCCTGTCATTGCTGTGGGTTTATTACTCGTTGCCAATCTGTTTTTCCCGCAGCTTTACGGTGGAATAGTGATTCTGGTATCAGCCTATGTAGTGAGGTTTCTGTCAATAACGGTTCAATCTCAGGAGTCCTCTATACTTACGGTCTCAAGGTCTGTAGAAGATGCAGCAAAAACCCTCGGTGCCGGAACATGGAGGACTATGACAAGGGTTCTCCTACCATTAATAAAACCCGGCATTTTTACAGGGTGGATGGTAGTATTTATTGACTGTATGAAGGAACTTCCAGCCACGATGATGCTGAGACCACTGGCATTTGATACGCTATCAGTAAGGGTTTGGGTAGAGGCGGCAGAATCCCTCTGGGATATGGCTGCTCTTCCTGCATTATTAATAGTAATCTCTGGTCTTATCCCGATAACATTTATAATCAGAAAAAGCAATGGAGGTAAAGATGGTGTTCAGGTTACATGAAAAGGATGTTTGCATAAGAGAAACTGAACCAGCCTATGTCTCATTAAAAAATGTTTCTAAGTTTTTCAATGAGGTAGTAGCTGTATCTAATTTAACAATGGAAGTGAAAAAGGGAGAGTTTTTTTCCCTTCTTGGCCCTTCAGGCTGTGGCAAAACAACAATTCTCAGACTCATTGCAGGGCTTGAGTCACCTGATAGAGGAAGCATTGTCATAGGAGAGACAATTGTTGCAGGTGAGATATGGCAGAAGCCTGAAAAAAGGGGTGTTGGGATCGTCTTCCAGGACTATGCCCTCTTCCCCCACATGACCATCTTTAATAATATTGTTTTTGGTCTACAGGGATGTAGCCGGATAGAACTTAAGAAAAGAGTAATGGAACTGCTTGAACTTATTGGTCTCTCTGATATGGTGCAGAGATACCCCCATGAACTTTCAGGAGGGCAACAGCAAAGGGTTGCCCTCGCTCGGGCATTGGCACCTTCTCCAAAAGTTATGCTTTTAGATGAACCATTCTCTGATCTCGACGCTGATTTACGGTTAGAACTCCGCACGGAAACAAAGAGGATTTTAAAAGAGAAGGGAACAACGACAATACTTGTTACCCATGACCAGGAAGAGGCGTTTTCACTTTCTGACAGGGTTGGTGTATTAAATAAGGGAAGGCTTGAGCAGGTTGGAACTCCAACAGAGATATATCATAAACCAAAAAGCAGATTTGTAGCAGGATTTGTAGGAAAGGCGGATTTCGTGATTGGAAGAATTGAAGGGAATCTGGTTGTTTCCGATATAGGGACCTTCAGGATTAATGGAGATATGCCAGAGGGGTATAGAGATGTTGATTTAATGGTCAGACCAGATGATGTAGATTTTATTATTGTCCATGAAGGAGATGTCACAATAATTGATGCCCAGTTTTTAGGGTCTGAAATTATCTACAAGTTACTTCTTCCTGATGGAAAGACCATCCATTCCATTAAATCATCAATATTGACATTTCCTGTTAGCAGCAGGGTCAAGGTCAAGGTTGACCCAACACACATTGTAGTTTTCCAAAGGAGGAGGTGAGAAAAAACTTGACCCATCAGTGCGATTGATTTAAAATATATTAAATCAGGATAATACTTCCTCCGAAATTGTATCGTTTTCTTTATAACATCTGGTGAATCAATGGAAATACAGTGGCACCTGAGTGAGAAAGACTTCTTCTGGGGACTTCCTTCTGAAAAGGGAGAATTTATCTCGCTGTCTATACAACGTTATGTAAAGAGGAATGAATTCATCTTCTTTGAAGAAGACCATGGAGATTCCGCATTCTATTTAGAAAAGGGTGAGGTCAAGATTTTCCGGATTAGTCCCTCAGGGAAGGAATCAACTGTCTTCATTCGTCACACCGGAGAAATGTTTGGATTGGCTGAAGTAATAGGTGGAAAAGAAAGGGCAGCCAACGCCCAGGCGATTACATGTTGTTGTTTGTATGAGATAAAAAAAGATAATTTTGAGTCTCTCCTTTCCCGCCACTATCCTCTTGCCAGAAGGGTCATGGAAGTCCTTGGCAGACGTCTCAGGTATCTCGGTGAACAGATTGAAAATCTGATGGTCTGTGATGTAACTACTCGATTGTTAAAGCTCTTAGTCTACCTTAGTTACCATAAGTTACTTGATCCTGATACATGGAATGAACCAATCACAGTTCCAGTAAGGCTTACACAGGAACAGATTGCAGCCATGACAGGTTCCTGTCAGCAAACGGTCAGCGAAATTCTTAAGCGACTGGAAGAGGATGGGCTTATCCAAGTATCAAAGAAAGAGATTACTATCCTTAAGCCTGCCAAGATTCTGAACCGTATTTAAATTTTCACTTGACCCCTTGCCCCCTTGAATCCTGTTTTTATCGTCCAGCCGATAGAATTTTTATTTCCTTCCTAATAGAATAATATCATAATCCCAGAGGTTCAGGAAAACCCATTTTAAGCCAGTTTTCACAATAAAAACTGGAAGAGAAGAAAGTGAGGTGAAAAAATATGGAAGAAGTTGCCAGAGAAAAGACTTTAGAAGAAAAAATGGCAGCAGTAGAGGAAGCAGAAGAGGAAGAAAAGAAATTCACGCGTAGACAGACAATCGGACTGATCATTGCCTTTGCGATCCTCCTCGGACTGCATTTTGGGCCAACAGTTTCAGGATTAAAACCCCAAGCCCAATCAGTTTTAGGTGTCTTTCTGTGGTTCATCACATGTATGGTTACGGATGCACTTCCAAAGGCTGTTGTGGGGCTTGCATCGCCACTTCTACTTGTAATATTCGCTAAGGTCAAGATACCAGAAGCCTTTAATGCATTTAACAAGGATATCTTCCTCTTAGGTGCCGGGGCATTTATCTACGCAGGAATTATGATGGGCACACCCCTTGGCAGAAGGATTGCACTCACAATAACTACTGCGATGAGGTCAAACCGTGTGACGAGAGTCCTCCTTGGGCTTTCAGCCTCAGACTTAGCCATTGGAGGAGTACTCCCAACTGTTAGCGAAACCGCTCTGTTTCTTCCGATAGCGAAAGGTGTTGGAACCTTAATGAGAGGAATGAACCATCTACCAGAAGTCAAAAGAATAAACACTGCGCTACTGCTCTTGATAACGGGATTGATGCCACTTTTTACAGGCCCGCTGATCCTGACCAGTCACTTCCCTAACATAATGCTCGTTGGAAACCTTAAAGACATGGAAGGTATCTATATTTCATGGATTCAATGGTTCTGGTTAAATTTACCTCTCTGGGGTCTCCTGCCAATATTATTTATCTATGTAGTCTGGTGGTTCAAGTTAAGGGGGCTCGACATACCAGGGGCTGAGGTAGAAATCCCCAAGATGAAAAAGGAGTTAGGGAGGATTTCTTGGTCTGAGATATGGGCGTTAATATGTTTTGGTATTGGTATAACTCTATGGGTAACCGAAGAGATTCACAAGATAAAATCAGGTATGGTTGCTTTGACAGTTGTGGCATTGATGTTTATGCCATGGGGCAGGATTAAGTTTAAACAGATAAATCCACACATCATGTGGGATATCCTGATGCTTCTTGGAGGAGCGATTTCACTCGGCACAGTATTATATAAATCTGGCGCTGTTGCATGGCTTGCGAATATTATTGTTGACCCTGTCAAAGGTATAGGACTGCCTGTCTTACTATTGCTATTTATCCTTGTATTTGCTATGCATATAGCAAGGGCTGGGATTGTTAGCGCTGTGGCAATGGGGGCTGCATTTATCCCATTAACAGTCGGTATAGCCAAAACACTCGGTTATAGCATATTGCCCTTCACGCTGGTCGTGATAAACTGCTTGAGTTACGCATTCTTCCTGCCTATTTCCATTACGGCATTTCTCATTGCCTGGGGTGCATCAGAGGCATCTGGTTGGGAGGTAATCAAATTCGGAGGTCTACTTTCGATTATCGCCAATATCTATGTGATAGTTGTGCAGACCGGCTGGCTTGC
>JBFLZU010000096.1:17386-24730 GCA_040756155.1 Nitrospirota bacterium
ATGGATGCGATTAACACCTACATCCGCAAAGACAAGGGGGAGACGCCGGAGAGTCTTGTGAGGTGGGGTCGGGCCCAGGTAGGAGGAGGACCAATTCGTGAGGATCTGGCTTTGAGTAATGCGGAGATGTTAAACGAGACAGTAGAGATGCTTGAGGAGTGGGGACTGCCTATCGTCAAGGACGAAGAGGGATATTACAAGCTCCGTGGCCGCTGGGACATCTCGATTCAGGGTGAACAGCTCAAGGTCATAATGGCAGAAAAGGCAATGGAGGTTGGTGCCCAGGTCTTTAACCGGGTAGCAGCCACAAATTTATTAATGGATGGCGACAGATGCGTTGGTGCAATGGGTTTTGGGGTCAGGGATGGAAAGTTCTATGTATTCCGTGCCAAGGCTACCATTGTTTCTACAGGTGGGGCATGCGGTATCTACAAATCACCAGTGACCGACTACTCTGGTGCACATCATCAGACATGGATGTGTCCTTTTAATGTCGGGACAGGATATGCCATGGGGATCCGTGCAGGTGCAGAGATGTCATCTCTTGAGCAGAGATGGGTTGCCACCCGTACAAAAGATTTCTCAGGACCTGTAGATACAATCTCCGTAGCCTTTGGATGTTTGATTACAAATGCTAAGGGTGAGCGTGTAATGCAGGTGCGGTATGCCGATGTCGGTGGCGATAAGGCAGCTCGTTTCTACCGACTCAACGCTCCGATGATTGAGTGGCTCGAGGGAAGGGCACCCACTTATGTGGATACCACAGTGTTGAGCCCAGAAGAGGCAAAGGATTTAAGACAGGATCTGTTAAACGAACGTCCATCATTTGTTCTATTTTTAGCAAGCAGGGGACATGACATTACTAAAGAACCTGTTGAGATTTATGGCAGTGACCCATACATCGTTGGTGGTCATACTGGAAGTGGATACTGGGTAGATATCAAGAGGATGACGACTATTCCTGGTCTTTTTGCAGCAGGAGAGACAGCATCAGGAAACCCCAATAAGTTCGTTGGTGGATGTGGGACTGAAGGAAGACTGGCATCCAGAGGTGCCCTTGAATACCTTGCATCGGTTTCCTTACCCCCACTTGATACTAAACAGGTAGAGAAGGAAAAGGAACGGGTCTTTGCTCCTTTTCTTAGGGGACCTGAATTTGATGGGACTACACCGATAGAGATGGAGGAACGGATGCAGAGGCTCATGGATGAGTATGCAGGTGGGATTCACCAGTTTTACAGGATGAATGAGGAGAGACTGGATCATGCCCTTAAGAACCTGAAGATACTCCAGGATCAGACCAGATATCTTTACTCAAAGGACCTTCATGAACTGATGAATGCCCATGAGGTTATTGACCGTCTGGATGTGGCTGAGGTTCTCGTGCATCATCTTAAATACAGGAAAGAGACACGCTGGCCAGGATGGCAGACACGTATGGATTATCCTGATAAAGATTCCAAACTGGACTGTTTTGTAGAGAGCAGGCGAGACCCACAGACAGGGGAGATCAAGATGTTTACCCATCCCTACGAGCAAATCGTTCCAGGGGATCGAACCAAGCCATAAGAAAGGAGGAAATTACTATGCCCCCAAGGGTTGACCGAGAAAAATGTGATGGTTGTAAGGCTGAAAAAGAGCCTCTTTGTGAACAGATATGCCCCGGAGACCTTATGCACCTGGGCGAAGACAAAATAGCCTTTTGCAGGATGCCACGGGATTGCTGGGACTGCATGTCCTGTGTTAAGTCATGTCCTAAAGGTGCACTTGAGACCAGAATCCCATATCAGTTGGGTTACCATGTAGCCAGGCTTATCCCGATGATGGGGACAAATACCATTACATGGACATGCATAGACCTTAACGGAAATGTAGAACGGTTTCACTACATAAATAGAGGCATGTTAGATTAATGGAGAAGACGATACCTAAGGTAGGACTTTTCATATGTGATCAGGGAGGGTTGCTTGCCCGTGCCATTGATCTTGAATCAGTTATCCAAAAGCTTATTAGGGCAAAGAATGTTGCTCGTTGTGAGGTCTTGAATGACCTATGGACAACAGCCCCCCTTACTTCGATTAAGGAAGACTTACAGACTGGTAAAATCAACAGAATCCTGTGGGTAGGCAGATTTTCCCCTTATCAGGAGAAAAACATACAATCTGAACTTGCTTCTGCGGGATTAAATCCATACCTCCATGAATGGTGCGACCTTGAAGAACAGGGAATTGGTAACAATGGGATAGATCCGAGTATTCAAAACCAGAAGGCTATAATCTTAATCCAGATGGCACTCGCACGAACCCGTCTCCTTGAGCCCTTAGAGCCATTAAAACTCCCTGCTGTGGATGCAGCCCTCATCATTGGAGCAGGTGTGGCAGGACTGCATACAGCAGTATCCCTTGTAGAACTTGGTAAGCGAGTCTATCTGGTGGAAAAGGAGAGCGGTGTTGGAGGAAAGGTCGCGCTACTTTATCGGTTCTATCCACGAATCTGTGACCCACATTGTGGACTGGAATTTGCGATACAGAAACTCAGGGAGTCAGACCTGGTAAATGTTTATACACTCTCACAGGTTAAAAACCTCGATGGTAGTCCAGGGAATTTCGATGTGAGGATTGAGAGACAACCCCGTTATGTAAATGAAGAACGGTGTAATGCCTGTGGTGAATGTATGAGGGTGTGTCCGGTAGTCATACCTGACCAGTCGAGGTTCATATACCCTCCCCCCTCCATAGCCCCCTGTGAAAAGGGGGCTATGGATTTTCTGAAATCCCAGAGAAAGGCAATACATCCTGCAACGCCGATGGCTTTCCCATCTGCCTTTGTGATTAATAGAGAATACTGTCCTCCAGAATGCAGGGAATGTGTAAAGGTATGTCCTGCACAGGCTGTGGAACTTGAACAATCCCCTTCTGAAGTAGTCTTCAGGGCAGGGATGGTTATTGTAACAGCTGGATGGGACCCATATCCTTTAATTAAGGTAGAGGAATATGGGTATGGTATTTATCCCAATGTTATCAGTAATCTCGATATGGAGCGGCTTCTTGCCACCGAAGGAGAATGGGGAGACCTTAAGGAGATTGGTTTTATCCAGTGTGCGGGAAGCAGGGATGAGAGGTATCTCAATTACTGTTCATCCGTCTGTTGTTCTGTTACCCTGAAGCAAGTTCGTTACCTTAAAGAAAAGATGCCTGATGCACGCTGTTATATATTTTATCAGGATATCAGGACACCGGGTTTTGATGAGGAACTCTATCAGCAGGTAAAAAGCATGGATAATGTAATCTTCATCCGCGGGAATCCTTCAACTGTGAAACCTGAAGGAGATACAGGGAAACTCAGTATCCGGGCAGAAGATACACTGTCAGGGAAAGAGGTGAGATTGAGCCTTGATCTTCTTGTGCTGGCAGGAGGGATGACCCCTTCTGATGGCTCTGTGGAGGTCGCCCAACTGCTTAACCTTCCAAGGAATAACTTTGGATTTTTTGAATCACATCTTCAATGCCATCCAGAGGAAAGTCAAAGAACAGGCATTTATGTGGGAGGTGCCTGTCGTGGACCAATGAATGTAGCACAATCCATTGAGTCAAGCCATCGAGCCGCTATGGAGGGGCTGGCATTTCTCAATGGAACAGTTCTGATAGATCCTACCTACCCTGTGGTGGATGTAACTAAGTGTGATAAGTGCAAGCGATGCATGGAGGAGTGTCCCTTTTACAGCTTCTACTTTGATGATAGTGGGTTCCCTGCACCAGACCTCGCAAGATGTCGCCAGTGTGGAAACTGTATGGGGCTCTGTCCTATTACAGCGATATCCCTTCGACATTTTACAATTAAACAGACAGCAGCCCAGGTTCAGGCAATCAATGCCTCATTTATGGGAAAGGATGAACCTGTTATCCTTGCCTTTCTCTGTAAAAACGATGCCTATCATGCAGCCAGAACATCAATGGATTATGGTCTTCCTGTCCCCCCTAATATCTTTATTATTAAGGTCCCATGTGCAGGCTCGGTTAACAATGCCCTTGTAGCTGATGCCCTCGCCTTCGGGATGGATGGAATTTTAATTGCTGGTTGCAAGGATGGACAGTGCCACTTTGTAAGGGGAAACCAGCTTGTCCAGACGAGAAGTGGTGACCTATCTGATAAACTGAAAAAGATGATGATTGAACCTGAGAGGGTCCGCTTCGAGAATCTGGAAATAAGGGACTCAAGAAGATATGTGGAGCTGGTAAACTCATATATAGAGGATTTAAGGGCTATGGGTCCTAATCCGTTTAAGGTATGAATAGGAGATACGATGGAGCTTCTTCATACTGATACCATTCCACAATTCTCTATCTGTGTCCAGTGTGGACGATGTTCTGCCGGATGCCCTGTGGCATTTGAGTCAGAGCATACGCCAAGAAAGATTATTCGTTTTCTCCAGTGGGGCTGGTTGAAGGAGGCGAGCCAGAGTCCTTTTTTATGGCTCTGTGCCTCATGTTACACCTGTACCGTCAGATGTCCCAGGGGGGTTGATATCTCAGGGATTATGGTTGCACTGAGGCGAGTAGCACAGGAACAAGGGTGGGTTAAGTCTGAAGAAGACCTCTCTTATTATAAAGCCTTTATTAAAATGATTGAAAAGAAAGGTAAAATAAACGAATTTCGCTTAGGATTTGCAGTTGCCCTACGCAAAATACCACTCCATCCTGTAGAGGATGCCATCCTCTTTATCAAGTTACTGTTACGGGGTAAGATCTATAGATAAATCAAAATGCAAAAATCAAAATGCAAAATGAAATATCAAAATTTAAAAAAGTTATTAGATTCTGGCTGTCAGCTATCAGCAAAAGATTTTGAATTTTGCATTGTAATTTTGATTTTTGATATTTGATTTTTGATATTTTCTTGGAGGAAAGATTAGATGAACTACCTTTATTATCCAGGATGCAGTCTAAAAGGGACCGCTATTGATTATGAGGAGTCCTTTTTAGCAGTAGCCTCATCACTCGGAATCGAAATCAAAGAAATAGAGGATTGGGAATGCTGTGGCGCATCGGTTGCTAAGTCTGTGAGCAAAGAGCTTTCAGAAACCCTCCCAGCCAAGACATTAATTATGGCAGACAAAGAGGAAACGGATCTACTTATGCCATGTTCGTCCTGTTATCAAGTTCATTTACAGATAGTTCGTAAGGCTCAGGAGGATACAGGATTTATGGAGGGACTTTCTCTCAGTCGGCTTCCAAAGGTAAAACACCTCTTAGAGGTGCTTTCATTTGATATAGGTATTGAAGAAATAAGCAGGAGAATCACCAGAGCCCTCAAAGGAATCAGGGTACTGCCTTATTATGGCTGTCTGATAGCTCGTCCATTTTCTCTCGGTGGAAGAGAAAGCATTGAAAACCCGAAGGTGATGGAAGGTATCATAGAGTCATCTGGAGCTCAACCCCTCTTTTTTCCTTATAAAGTTGATTGCTGTGGGGGGGCACTCATACTTTCACGAGAGAAGGTTGCCCTTAAACTGTGTGGAACGATACTTAAGGAGGCTAAAAGACTTTCTCCTGATTGCATTGTGGTAGCCTGTCCTTTATGCCATTTCATGCTGGATGCCAAACAGCGTGCAGTAGAACGAGAATCAAGCGAAAAGATAGAACTTCCAGTCCTCTATATCACACAGTTACTTGGCATAGCACTGGGGATTGATTACAAAAGACTTGCCCTCCACAGGCTCATTACATCACCAAAACCCCTTCTTCAGAAGATAAATAATTTTATTTAAAGAATTGTGTTATACCGCTAATACTGAGAGTAACCAGCCGGTGATGGCTCCTCCTAAAACCAGCCAGGTGGCATTAACTTTCCATCGCAGACCTACAACAATAGCAACTAGAGCGATTAACCATGTTGCCCAGCTGATGAGTGTTGCTTCAGACAATTTTACTATAACTGCTGCCATGAGACCAACCGCACTGACATTGACTGCATCGAGGAATGCAGAAGTCCAGCGGGAGCGGCGAAGGCGTGGAATCACTGGGTTGAGTACCACAACAAAAAGAAATGAAGGTAAAAAAATAGCCACTGTCGCTACCACTGCGCCGTCCACTCCCGAGATTAAATATCCGATAAATGTGGCGGTCGAAAGAACAGGACCTGGCGTAAACTGTCCAATGGCTATAGCATCAAGCAACTGTTGCTGAGTCATCCAACCATAGTCGTGAACCAACCCACCTTCCAAAAACGCTACCAACACATAACCACCACCGAAGAGGATGGCTCCGACCTTGAGAAAGAAGAGTCCGAGTTTCAACAGCGAGACATCAATTGCCGCCACTGTGCCACTTCCCACTATAGCAGCCAGAGATATTCCTGTTGCCTTTGCGGTTTTAGGAATAACGCTTGTAGTAATACCGGCCAATGTGATTAGCCCCTTTTTGTTACTCAGGGATCTTCCCAGATCAGATATTCGTAGCCAGAACATGCCGATACCTCCTCCGATAAGAAGTGCGATGACCTCGTTCATTCCAAAGATTGATGCACTCGCCACAGCTAAGCCGATGATTAAGAGCCGCCACCCTTTGACAGCAGTTTTACCGAGTCTCCATACAGCAGTAAAGATGACAGCAAGAACAGCAGGTTTGATACCATACAATAATGATGAGACCTGAGGAAGTGACCCAAACTTCACATAAGCCCAGGCAAAGCCAGCCGTGATAAGAACTGCAGGGATAATGAAACATGTGCCGGCAATAATCAAACCGGGCCATCCTGCATGGATGTAGCCCACAAAGATGGACATCTTTGTAGAGACAGGTCCAGGGATAACGTTGGAAGCACCTACAAGATCCAGGAAATGCTCTCTGGTAAGCCACTTACGTCTTCCCACCACTTCATCTTCCATCATAGCGATATGGGCTGCAGGACCACCAAAGCCGATGATCCCGAGTTTGAGAAAAAGTGCTGCCAGTTCACCAAGACGCTGGATTTTGTTTTTGCTTTCCATATACACCTCCGTTTAGTATTGTTGTCCGCAGTATAGGCATGAAATGCACAATGTCCACTATTTAGTAAAAACTCTAAGCAAATATCTTATTACGATAACGAAATACGATAATATATAACGATATTAAAAAATATTAAGATTGTCAAGTAAATTGTGATTGATAATGTTAGGGAAGGGACAACATCTGGAAAAATGGGACGGTTCTATTTTCTCCTCGGCTATCCCCCTTTGTTAGAATGTGATATACATATTCCTTTGCTTCGCGATCTTCGATTGGTGCTATGCCTGCTGTCTTCGGCATATGATAAATCTATCATCTTTTATCTTTACTGTCACTATCAAGAAAATAGAACCGT
>JBFLZU010000097.1 GCA_040756155.1 Nitrospirota bacterium
GTTTATAGCGCCGCTTTGCCCACATACCGTCTCTTAACACAGAAATATTCTTTCCATCTCCTCCATGCACGCTGCCCCATTATTAGCTCTTCATCAGGGTCACCTATTGGAAATTGGTCTTTAGGGATATCAGAGTCTTTCCAGATTCCTTTTCTTTTTCTTTCTTCACGCTGATCAACAAGCCAGTCGTTGTAACTTTCATACATTATATGTCCTTCAGGGGCATCCAGCGTTGCAGCTCTGATCCTTCCATCCAGTTCCCGATACAGTGCTGCCTCCTCTTTGCTTATCTCTATCGGCTTCACATCTAAGGAGTATCCAGCTTCTTTCAATTCCTTTTCGGCTACAGTGGCAAAGATTCGCTGCTCCCTGAGGCTGAGAAACTCTTTATAAATGCCGACATACTTATCGCTTGCTGCATGTCCAAGAGGCTTGTGATCTCGCGTAGCACCACGGGCCTTAGCTATATCCGTCTTATAAAATTCAAGCATGACCGGTGAATATTTTTCACTAAGGAAATCACATATCTCTTTCAATACTTTTTCAGGTTTCCTGACCAATGTCTCGTATCTGACATCCATCCACTGCGAAGAACTAAGATTTTTCCTCCATGGTTTAACCGCATTCTGACAGAGCTTCCACCCCTCTGCAGCACAAAAGATATTTGTTGGACCAAATGCAGACTGGAGATAATCGGTACTGGCATCCCGTCCATCTCTGGTTATAAAAATAAACTGGGCATTAGGGAAACCTTCCAGAATCTCTTTGACAAAAAATAGATTGTGAGGTGTCTTTTCTCCCCAGCGGGGTTTATTCCCAACCTCACGGGCATACCTCTCTAAAATCGCACAATAGATACCAGCAAAACTCTGCTCCTTAACTTCAGAGATAATCTCATCTACAATTGTCCTCGGATTTACCCTCATACCGAAGAAAGGGGTTTTAAGACCAAAGACCATCTCCTCTGCAAGTGTTCGGAAGTTTGCGTCATTGTTTAAATTACCATAGGTATACAGATAAGGTCGGAATCGTGGATAATACCATGCTACCTCAGGAATAGCTATCCTTTGGTGGCAACTTAACATAGCCATCACGAGTGTAGTTCCAGACCTTTCCGCGCCAATCATAAATATCGGTTTTTCTTTTAATACAATCGCCATATTTGACCTCCTCCTTATCAATATAGTTTAGGACTCTCAAAGCATTTGGTATCCTTACACTTAATTTCTATGTGACCTATAGTATCTCACATGGTTTTTATATCTGGTCTGGACCGGTCCATTCCGACATAAACCTTTATTATGTTTCGCAAGCAATATGCCAATACTTTATATCCTTCATAACTAACTGTAATTCTTGATTTAATCCAAAAAACTATTTTATCAGGTGTATGCGTTTAAGATGTTTCATTTGCAAATTTGCAAAAATGAATTTCAATTGTGAAAGCAACAAATTCATATTTGAAGTAAATGGCAAGCTTATGGGTGTGCGTTAAGACAGTTTAGAGATGGCTAACACAGGATTGATATTATATGGTTACTGATTGTTTCCACCAGATAAATAAAGTCTCCTCCAGAGCGTAGTTTCACTGATACTCAATCTTCTGGCTGCCTCTTTTTTATTAAATTGAACTTCCCTTAATGTTTCTTTAATAATCTCCTTTTCATACTCATCTAATCGTTCCTTTAGTGTCTTGGGTAAATGATCAGGTTTTAGTTCTTCAGAAGATGGGATATTCGTTTCTTTTGATACAGCCATGTGATTCATTATTAATTCTTCAAGCAGTTCAAGAAATAGGTGTTCATCAGATACGGAGTTATCTCGCAGAATTGTATATTCTTTTATAAGAGAATCCAGTTCACGAATGTTCCCTGGCCAATAGTATTTTTGCATTCGCTCAAGTATTTTCTGGGGAACTTTCTGTGCAAAAGCAAGATTTTCACTCATATATTTAGAAAAAAGTTCTTGTGCAATATAGGGTAGATCCTCTAATCTTTCCCTGAGAGGTTGGAGATATAACCTTAGAATTGCTAAACGAAAATAAAGGTCCATTCTGAATCTACCTACCATTACTTCTTGCCAGAGATTTTTATAAGTGGAGCTGATAATCCGTACATCTACAGGTATAATTCTATCACCTCCGATACGCATGACCTCTTTTTCTTCAAGAACCCTTAACAGTCTTACCTGTACACCTGGAGAAATGTCAGCTATCTCATCGAGAAATATTGTCCCTTCATGGGCTAGTTCGAACAAACCAATCTTCCCGCCCTTTCTTGCACCGGTAAATGCACCTTCTTCGTATCCAAAAAGTTCGCTTTCTAATAACGACTCTGGCAAGGCTGAACAATTGATTGCAATAAAAGGTCTTTCTTTTCTGTTACTCAGGTTATGTATACTTTGTGCAACGATCTCCTTTCCTGTTCCAGTCTCTCCTTCAATCAATATTGTTGCATCGGTTTGTGCATATTTTTTAATCTTCTCAAGGAGTTGTTTAATAGCTAAACTCTGGCCTGTAATATCACCTATTGTATATTTAGCCACAAATCCTTTGGCATAAAGTTTCTCTCTTATCTTTCTCTCAATACTCTGTATCTTGAGAGCCTCTCTGAATGTTGCCACAATACCTCGCATCTCTCCATTAACAACAATAGGAAAGGTATTGATTACGATGTCTACATCTCCTACACGACGAATTTTATCCATCTCTGGTTTCCCTGTTATCAAAACTTTTAACAGCCCTGTACCCTTTAGAACTTCCTTAAGGGGTTTTCCAACCGTGTCCTGTAATTTGACTCCAAGAATATTGGCTGCGATGGGGTTGAAGATTTTAATCCTCCCATTATTGTCAATTACTATTACCCCCTCTTTAAGTGATTCGAGGATGGTCTGAAGTTGTTTGGTATTTTCCCGTTCAACTCTTCGAGCTAATGCAATAACCCTGGCTTCCTGCAAGGCTTGAAGAATAGTTTCCTTTGTAGGGAGGACCACAATACCTTTTCCACCTAATGAAGCGGCTATTTTCTTACAAATTCCTCCACCAACGAGACAGTTTATTCCTTCGTCTACTGCTTTTGCAATACCATTCATTAACTCAGCAGTTGTATTAAAAACTATTTGTCGTATTTTTATAGAAAGTAACTTCTCAAAAATCTCGATGCCATATGTTGGTTTAGCAAAACTTGTTAGTCCAATATAAGAGCCATAATCTTTTGCTTTTATAAAAGCACACAGTATATCCAGATGTGTTCTTGCTATTTTAACAACAGGTTGACCAATAGTCTTAGCCAAAAGTGCCCCAGTTCCCCCACCTCCAAGTATTACTTCAACTCCTTCATCAAGAAACCTTCTGGCAACAGGAATAGCTTCTTCCATCGTTGCCAATCTCACTATCAAATCATCGGTCATAGGGTCAGAATATTGTTTGACCACTTCACCAAATTCGTCTGAATTAGAGATAAATGCGAATTTATATTTCTGCATATGCAAATACCTTCCTATGAGAAAAACTTACATCATAGATTCACTAAAAGTATAATACAAGATTTATAAACTTGCAAGGCTATACTATGCCTTCGTAGTTATTGACAAAACCTTTATGAATATGGAAAAATCTCGATATGCATGATAATGAAACAATAATCAAGAGGATACTTCAATTAAAGAAGGAGCGGAATGCTGTCATTCTTTCACATAACTACCAGAGGGGAGAGATTCAGGACATAGCAGACTTCATAGGCGATTCCCTTGAGTTATCAAGAACAGCAGCAAAGACCGATTATGATGTTATAATCTTCTGTGGGGTGCACTTTATGGCAGAGAGTGCAGCTATCCTCTCACCTGATAAGACCGTGATTCTTCCAGAGATTAATGCAGGATGTCCGATGGCAGATATGGTGACTGTGACAGGGAGTAGAAGAATAGTTAACATACTGCCTGTAACACTTGAGAGGGTCTTTTATGAATTCCCAGAGGATTTCACATTGATAGATATGAAAAGGATGTATCCAGGGATACCTGTTGTTGCCTATGTGAATACAACAGCAACGGTCAAGGCAGAGAGCGATATATGCTGTACATCGGGAAATGTTGCAAAGGTTATAGACTCACTTGATATGGATACAGTTATATGCATCCCTGACAGGAATCTCTCTGCATGGGCTGCAAGAAATACAAAGAAAAATGTGATCACATGGGATGGCTTCTGTCATGTTCATCACAGGATAAGACCTGACGATGTAAGAAAGGCAAAATCCCTCCATCCCGATGCACCTTTTATTGCACATCCTGAATGTCGTCCTGAGGTCATTGACCTTGCTGACCATGTATCCAGTACCTCAGGAATGCTCCGTTTTGCAAAGGAGAATGAGGCAAAGGAATTTATTATAGGGACAGAGAGAGGGCTTATTCACAGGCTGAAAAAGGAAAATCCAAGAAAACAATTTTATCCACTCAGGGAAGATATGGTCTGCCCGAATATGAAGAAGACCCATATAGAGAGTGTGCTTAAGGCACTTGAGACGATGCAGACTGTTATCAAGGTACTTGAGGATGTAAGGGTAAAGGCAAAGATGGCACTGGACAGGATGTTGGAGATATAATTACAATTAAATAAAGGGTTTAAGGAACTTCAAAATGCATCATAAAAGAAGTCTGCTCATTGCTATCTCCATCACAGGACTTATGTTCGTCTTAGAGGTGATAGGAGGGATTATCTCTAATAGCCTTGCACTTCTCAGCGATGCGGGGCATATGCTTACTGATATCTTTGCCCTCTCACTCAGCCTCTTTGCGGTAAAGTTTGCATCTATGCCCGCTACAGAAAAGAAGACCTATGGCTTTTATAGAATTGAGATACTTACAGCGCTTATAAACGGAGTAGTGCTGATACTTCTGGTTCTTTACATATTTTATGAGGCATACAGGAGATTGATTGACCCAAAGGAGGTCAAAAGCCTAATCATGCTTGTTGTTGCCTCTATCGGACTTATAGTTAACATTGCAGGTGCGTTTATCCTTAAAGGCTCAAGCAGAGAGAATATAAATATCCGTAGTGCATTTCTTCACATTATTGGTGATGCGCTATCATCAGCCGGTGTCATCATAGGTGGTATTATTATCATGGCTACAAAATGGTATGTGGTAGATCCTCTGCTCAGCATCGCAATAGGGGTTGTAATCCTCAGAGGCGCCTATGGGCTTGTATCTGAGTCAGTTAATATACTCCTTGAGGCGGTTCCAAAAGGGATAAGGGTAGATACAGTAGTTGGTGAGGTAAAGAGAATAGATGGTGTGAGAGATATACATGATGTTCATATATGGACGCTTACATCAGGTGTCTATGCCCTGAGCGCACATGTCCTCATTTCGGATCTGCTCACAAGCGAAAGCAATAAGGTGCTGGAGAGAATTAACGGCCTGCTGAAAGAAAAATTTAACATACAGCACACCACCATCCAGTTTGAATGTGAATGGTGTAGTAATAAGGATGTATGTGTGCTGGACAGCAAACCCCGTTAGAAGACCTTTCGCCTTCTAACGGGGATGCTCACACGGGGCATTAACCCCGTGTTCGCTCAAAAAGGAAATTATTTTCATCCCCGCTGCAAGCAGCGGGGCATTCTAACGGGGTAAAAGGACTTGACGGAGAACCCATATTTTAAAAATGCACAGCGAGCGTCAGCGAGCGAATATAAAACAAAAATTCCTTGCATTTCGAAGCTCTCTGCAGTAATCTGCAGAGAGTTTCAAATAATCGACCTATGAACATTACACAGAAGATAATAAAAGAACACCTTATTGAAGGAACGATGGCCCCTGGTAGTGAGATAGCAATCAGAATTGACCAGACACTAACACAGGATGCTACAGGAACAATGGCATACCTCGAGTTTGAGGCACTTGGTGTTCCACGAGTGAGGACAAAACTCTCTGTAAGTTATGTAGACCATAATACCCTGCAGACAGGGCATGAAAATGCAGATGACCACTTTTTCCTCCAGAGCTTTGCTGCAAAACACGGCATATATTTTTCCAAAGCCGGCAATGGCATATGTCATCAGGTTCATCTTGAGCGTTTTGCTGTGTCAGGAGAGACACTGATTGGCTCAGACAGTCATACCCCTACATCTGGAAGTATCGGTATGCTGGCTATTGGTACAGGAGGTCTTGATGTTGCAGTGGCAATGGCAGGGGGACCATTCTATTTATTAATGCCTGAAGTAGTTCTCATAAATCTTAACGGAAAACTCAGAGACTGGGTTACTGCGAAGGATATTATACTCTGGTTACTTAAAAAGCTCACAGTAAAGGGTGGTGCCGGGAAGATACTGGAATATGGAGGCAGAGGGATTAAGACTCTCAGCGTTCCTGAAAGGGCGACGATTACAAACATGGGTGCTGAGCTCGGTGCTACGAGCTCTATATTCCCCAGCGATGAAAGGACGCTGAGATATCTCAAGTCTCAGGGAAGAGAAAACGCATGGAGAAGTCTGAAGGCTGATGATTATGCAGAGTATAATGATGTCTTATCTATTAATCTTGATGAGATTGAGCCGATGATTGCCCGACCCCACTCACCTGATAATGTTGTTACAGTTAAAGAGGTTGAAGGGATTAGTGTGAATCAGGTTGCCATCGGAAGCTGCACAAACTCTTCTTATGTGGATTTGATGAGAGTTGCAGCAATTCTGAAGGGGAAAAAGGTTCACAGAGATGTAAGCCTTGTAATATCGCCAGGCTCAAGACAGGTACTCCAGATGATAGCAAAGAACGGTGCATTAGCAGATATGGTCTCTGCAGGTGCGAGGGTGCTTGAATCTGTCTGCGGTCCATGTATAGGTATGGGACAGGCACCTCCCTCAGGTGGTGTTTCCCTGAGGACATTTAACAGGAACTTTGAAGGTAGAAGTGGAACAGCAGACGCCTCTGTTTATCTTGCGAGCCCAGAGGTAGCGGCAGCAAGTGCCATTACAGGTGTCATCACAGACCCACGAAATCTGGGTAAAACACCGAGGATAAGAACTCCAAAAAGGTTCTTTATAGATGATAGTATGATTATTCCTCCCTCAGAAAAGATGGAGGCGGAAACTGTCATAAGGGGTCCGAACATCCAGGCACTTCCTAAAAGAGAGAGGCTCCCAGAAAGTATCTCTGGTAGCGTCCTTATCAAATTGGGTGATAATATAACAACAGACCACATCCTGCCAGCAGGGGCAAAGATATTACCTTTGAGGTCTAACATACCTGCGATAGCTGAGTATGTATTTAAGGGGGTAGATGAGTCTTTTGTAAAAAGGGCAAAGGAAAAAGGTGGAGGATTTATCGTTAGTGGGTTTAATTATGGACAGGGCTCAAGCAGGGAGCATGCAGCATTAGCACCGATGTATCTTGGGATAAAGGCAGTGCTTGCAAAGTCCTTTGCACGCATACACAGGGATAATCTTGTAAACTTTGGCATCCTGCCCCTCGTGTTTCTGAATGACGCTGATTATGAGTGGATAAGGAAGGATGATGAGTTGGCTATCCCCCATTTGATAACTGAACTCAGAAGCATAGTTCATCTCACAATAGACAATCTTACGAGGGGAAGTTATTTTAAGGTAGGACACAATCTGAGCAAAAGACAGATAGATGTTATAATAGAGGGTGGACTTTTAAATTATACACTCAAACATCTGAATTCCCTGAGGAGTAGTTCAGATGAATAGAGGAGGAGGTCTTTATTCCTGGTTTTTTCAAAGGATTACAGGGATACTTTTAGCAATAGGAATACTGTTACATCTCCTTGTAAATCACTTTGGTGAGTCACCAGTAAGTTTTGATTCTGTCGCATTCAGAGTAAGACACCTCGGATGGTTTATATTCGACATCCTGCTTTTAGGACTCTGCTTTTATCATGGTTTTAACGGGCTGGTGAGTGTGATTATTGATTTTAATCCCGGGATAAAAATTAAAAGAGGCGTAGTTGCTGTGATGTTTTCTTTAGGCGTGATAATCTTCATTTATGGCGTATTATCACTCACAGCATTCAGGCCATAATGGGGTTTGCTTGAGATGAACTTTTTAAAGGATTTTTTGCTTAATAGACACTCAGGACAGATTTCATTCGGGCTCCACCGACTTACAGGTGTATTTCTTGCATTATATTTAATCCTCCATACATGTATAAACAGTGTGGCTTTTCTCTTTGGTGCTACTGCATATACGCGTTTGACTACTATGCTGAATACACCATTAGCCCATGCCTTTGAGGTAATAATAGTCTTCTCCGTATTATTCCACCTATTTAATGGATTAAGGATAATGCTTGTGGAGTTTTTCTTTCATCTTGCCAGCCGTCATAGAGAAATGGTAGTTGGAACAATTATTCTAACTATCGCTGGAACGCTATTTACAGCTTATAAAATATTCTCAGGGATATGATATATCATGAAGCCATTATTGTAGGTGGAGGACTTGCAGGGTTGAGGGCTGCAGTTGAACTTAACCTCAGAAACATAAAGGTAGCAGTCATCTCAAAGGTTCATCCCTTAAGGTCCCACTCCATTGCGGCTCAAGGTGGAGTAAATGCCCCACTCGGTAATCACCCAAGAGGTATATACGATAACTGGGAAAAACATGCATACGATACCATAAAGGGGGGTGATTATCTTGCCGATCAGGATGCAGTTGTGCAGATGTGTAAAGAGGCACATTTCCGCATATACGAGCTTGAACACTGGGGCTGTCCATTCAGCCGAACAGAGGAAGGGAAGATTGCACAGAGACCTTTTGGTGGTGCAGGTTTCCCGAGGACTGCATATGCGGCTGATAGAACAGGGCATGCGATGCTTAATACCCTTTATGAACAGACAATAAGACTTGAACAGGCGGCTGAGAGGGAAGAGATAGTCTTTTATGATGAGTGGCTCGTAACATCTCTGATTTCCCACGATGATGTGTGCATAGGGGTTATTGCACTTGATATAAAGAGCGGAGAACTTGAGGCATTTAAGGCAGATTCGGTTATCTTTGCCACAGGGGGTGCTGGGAAACTCTATGGTAAATCCACGAATGCCCTTATCAATACAGGATACGGGATGGCTGTTTCCTACTGGGCAGGGGTACCACTGAAGGATATGGAGTTTGTTCAGTTTCATCCAACAACCCTCTATGGCACAAATATCCTTATCACAGAAGGGGCAAGAGGAGAGGGTGGGTATCTGATAAACAAAAAAGGTGAGAGATTCCTCGCAAATTATGAAGATTCTAGAAAGGCGATGGAGATAGCCCCGAGGGATGTTATTTCAAGGAATATGATGACCGAGATACTTAAGGGGAATGGCTTCGAGGACGCATACCTGCATTTAGACCTCAGACACCTCGGTGACGAAAGGATTATGACAAGGCTTCCTGGCATAAGGGAAATCAGCATGAAATTTGCCGGTGTTGATCCTGTAAAAGAACCTATCCCAGTTCAGCCAGGACAGCACTATACAATGGGAGGTATTGACACAAACACTAAGTGCGAAACAGTATTAAAAGGTTTTTATGCGGCAGGTGAGTCAGCATGCATCAGCGTGCATGGTGCAAACAGACTTGGTGGAAACTCCCTCCTTGATACAGTGGTATTTGGTGTAATTGCAGGGGAGAATGCTGCTGCATATATAGAGGGGAAGGCTGAGATTAAGGATGCAGAGAGGATACTTGATGATGGACTGAAGAAGGAAGATGAAGAGATACGCAACCTCTTTGGGACTGCAGGGAAAGAAAGCATATTCACACTCTGGAAAGAACTTAACAGGATTATGGATGAGAAGGTAGGCATCTTCAGAGAAGAATCAATACTCAAAGAGGCACTTGAAGGGATAAAGAGACTACAGGAACGGTTTAAAAAAATCAGCCTTTCATACAAAGGTAAGAAGGTAAATTTCGAACTCTACTGGGCGTTAGAGCTCAAAGGTAGCCTCGATGTTGCAGAGATAGTCATCGCTGGGGCGATTGCAAGAAGGGAATCGAGAGGCTCGCACTTCAGGACAGATTATCCCACGAGGGATGATAATAACTTCCTCAAGCACACCATAGCGACATATACTAAAGACGGTCCAGAATTGAGTTACAAGGATGTCACCCTCGGCTACCTCGAGCCGAAGGAGAGAAGGTATTGAGACGGATTACGGACAGTTATAGAGGGCTATTTATTCATCATCTCAAGAAATTCCTTGTTCGATTTTGTTCCCTTTAGTTTACCAAGAAGGAATTCCATGCTTTCAACAGTGCTAAGCGGAGTGAGTACCTTTCTGAGAATCCACATCTTATTGAGCACATCCTTGTCAACAAGCAACTCTTCCTTTCTTGTGCCTGATTGGTTTATATCTATGGCAGGGAATATTCTCTTGTCAACGAGTTTTCTATCGAGGTGAAGCTCCATGTTTCCTGTTCCTTTAAATTCTTCAAAAATTACATCATCCATTCGACTACCAGTATCTATGAGAGCAGTTGCCATTATCGTAAGACTACCACCATTCTCTATATTTCTCGCAGCGCCAAAGAACCGCTTGGGTCTCTGAAGGGCATTTGAATCGAGTCCTCCTGATAAGACCTTGCCGCTTGGTGGTATGACTGCGTTATATGCCCTTGCAAGTCGGGTAATACTATCAAGGAGTATAACTACATCTCTCTTATGTTCAACAAGACGTTTTGCACGTTCTATAACCATCTCTGATACCTGACAGTGACGCTGTGGTGGTTCATCAAATGTAGAACTGACAATCTCTGCCTCTTTTACCTGCCTCTGCCAGTCAGTCACCTCTTCTGGACGTTCATCTATAAGGAGAACAATTAAATGGATTTCAGGGTGGTTTTTCTTTGTTGCCTTTGCTATGGATTGAAGCAACATGGTTTTTCCTGTTCGTGGTGGCGCAACGATAAGCCCTCTCTGTCCGTTACCTACAGGGGTTATAAGTTCCATTACCCTTGTAGAGTAATCATTCATGTCATATTCAAGTTTTATTCTCTCAGTAGGATAATAAGGTGTAAGGTTATCGAATATAATTTTCTCTCTTGCCTCATCAGGAGGCTCAAAGTTGATAGCCTCTACTTTGAGGAGAGCAAAATATCTCTCATTTTCCTTTGGTGGTCTTACCTGTCCACTGACAGTATCACCTGTTCTAAGACTAAACCTCCTTATCTGGGAAGGTGATACATAAATATCATCAGGACCAGGCAGGTAATTATAATCTGGAGAACGAAGAAATCCAAAACCGTCTGGAAGTATCTCAAGAACCCCTTCACCGAATATCAAACCTACTTTTTCGGTCTGTGCCTGCAGTATCGCAAAGATAAGTTCCTGTTTACGCATACCACTGGCGCCCTCAACATTCAATTCCTTCGCTACATTATTAAGTTCACCTATTGTCTTTTCTTTTAACTCTGCTATATTCATAGCGTTCTCCTATCATTAGTACCCAAAACAAGAGATTCTTCGCTACGCTCAGAATGACAGAAAGGAGTATCTTTGCCGAACATGGCAAAGAATCTCATTCTGGAGAATTAGTAAAATCAATGGTTTCATCAATCTTGGAAAGTCATGTAGTCTCTATCTACGAGGTCTTTCCCAGTGGTTAAACTAAAACTAAGATACACCATTCATTCGGTGTTGTCAATAGTTTTCTAAACTGTCTCTTCAAGAAGTCTTTTCTGTAATTGTATCAACTCCAGTATTCCCTTTTCTGCTAAGGACAGCATCCGCTCCATATCATTTCTGGTGAATGCATTTACTTCTGCTGTTCCCTGTATTTCAACAAATTCGCCAGTTTCTATCATTACTATGTTCATATCAACATCTGCGTGAGAATCTTCTTCGTAGCAGAGATCAAGCAGTACCGCACCTTTTATTATACCAACACTGACAGCCGCAAGATAATTCTTCAATGGAGAACGCTCAATAATTCCATTTAAGAGTAAATAACTAATAGCATCATAGAGGGCTATATATGCCCCGGTAATCGCTGCGGTGCGTGTCCCTCCATCTGCTTGTATCACATCGCAGTCTATCCATATAGTTCTTTCACCTAATATCGTGAGATCTGCAATAGCCCTTAACGATCTGCCGATTAGTCTCTGTATCTCATGTGTCCTGCCACCTATCCTGCCAGCGGTTGATTCTCTTGCTTTTCTTGAAAGTGCAGCCCTCGGAAGCATAGCATATTCAGCGGTAATCCATCCTTTCTTCTGATCCTTTAGAAATAAAGGCACCTTTTCTTCTATTGTGGCTGTACATATCACCCTGGTCTCACCTACCTCTATTAAAGCAGAACCTTCAGCGTATTTTATAAAGTTCCTCGTTATCTTTACAGGTCTTAATTCGTCATACCTTCTTCCGTCAATACGCATTGTTTTCCCTCCTGCATATATCGATCTTTTTGACCTGTTTTAACTCTTCGCCAAGAAACATCTCACCTATCCTTTTGAATCGCTCTGGCGAATCTGTAACATAGTATTCATAAGATGGAGTTACAGATATATATTTCTTAAATATACCCCCCTCTTTCAGTACATCTTTAACCTGAAGTGCTGTTTCAATCGCTGAGTCTATAAGGGATACACTATCTCCCATAATGTTGCCGATAACATCCTTTAACAGTGGATAATGTGTGCATCCAAGAACCAGTGTATCAATATTATCCTTCTTCAGCGGAGAAAGGTATAGCTCGGCTGTAAGGCGAGTTATTTCGTTATCAAACCATCCTTCTTCTACCAGTGGAACAAATAAAGGACACGCTGCCGCCACTATCTCAGCACGCTGGCTTATTTTCTTTATAGCCCTTGCGTAGGCACCACTGCTTATAGTAGCCTCTGTGCCAATAACCCCAATCCTTCTTGTCTTGCTCGCATTTACAGCAGCCCGTGCTCCTGGTTCAATCACACCAATTACAGGAACAGAGACACTCCTTTTTAAAGCATTAAGGCTGATGGCAGAGGATGTATTGCATGCCACAACTAACATCTTTATGTTTAATTTCATCAAGAACGCTGCCGCCTCAAAGGAGTATCTTGTTATTGTCTCTGGAGACCTTATCCCGTATGGCACCCTCGCTGTATCTCCGAGATATACAATGTCTTCTTCGGGGAGGTTTCTTTTTATCTCCTTTAAAACGGTGAGTCCTCCTATCCCAGAATCAAATATACCGATAGGTGATAGCCCTCTCACTACTCACCTCTCTACGAGTCACCGACCTTATTAGGCATTAATGGGCTACTTATATCTATATGTCCTGATAAGGTATCTGCATCTGCTCCATCAATCAATATCCTTATACCTTTTATCTGGGGGAAATTTGAGCATACTGTTTCAACTATCGTGTCTACAGCGAGCATCTCTTCCAATGCCCCTCCAGATATCTGCTGTATATCTCTGCTGAAATTAAGGTAACATATGCCATCTGCATCTATCCATACCCCCATGGGTTTTGTCCCTAAAGGAATGGTTGACTTAAGACCGGATTTAGATCCCTCAATAAGACTCACCACCGCAATCTTTATATTCTCTATGATATTTGAGCCTTCTACAGCCTCTCTATACTCTGGTGAGAGTTTTCCGCTATCAGATGGAAAATAGAGTGTAAACAACCTCTTTTTCACCGTTTCCGTGGTAGCAGATTCTTTAGGTATAGTTATTACTGGTTTCTTTGTTTGAAGGCTATTTATAAATAAGACAACCCCGCTCAGTGATAAGATAACTATTATAAAGATGCCCCAGAACTTCTTTTTATCTTTCTTTTTTATATTCGCTCGCTGGCGCTCGCTGTGCATTTCCATGGTATTTTAAGATACCTTTCATCAAAGCCAATGTTATCTTTGCTCTAAAGAGATCAGACGACCACTTCTTTGTATCATCCAGTGCTGGCAGTTCTACCATAATAGCAGGCGCATCGACACTGTTCAGAACGGCGAGTGGTAATCTTTTTGCCAACACCATCTCATCTTTGAATGTCTCACTTAAGTGCGCCCTGATGTCATCAGCTAATATTAGAGCCCTACTGAGATGCCTTTCTTGTTGAAATTTCCAGAGGTATTGCTTGTGTCTTTCGATATCTGCCTTTGGCTTATGTATAATTGTTGAAGACTCTATGCCTTCTGATGTATATATCCTAAATCCATTAACCATGCTTACATGGATTGAGATAAAGACTGATGGGTAACCTGCGTTAGCAATAGCAGCCCTTTCCCTAACCCCCAAGTCGATATCCTTATTCCTTGTTAATATAACATTTATACCCTGGACCTTCTGGAGCATCGTCATGAGTCTGAATGCAATATCAAGTGTAATGTCTTTCTCTTTAAATTTATTACTCCATGTAATACCTTGGTCCATACCCCCATGCCCTGGATCTATGACAAATGTGATAGGGTATTTCCTCTCCGGGTCTGTCCTGAATATGTCTATTACAAACCGCTCAGGTTCGGTTAATATCATGTTTTTAAAATGATAAGTAGAAACAGCCATGTTAATAGTAAGATACCGTCTTTTACCTTTATCAATTATTTCTACTGTCTTTATCAGACCATCTTCTATCCTCACCGATGAAGGCTTGATTAATACGGGGGCCTCTGGGAACTCTATAAACAGTCGGGATTCCTCCGTTGCCTCTTTTGTTATTTGTAGATTCTTAAGACTTCCCTTTTTTGCATTAAGAACGATTCTTGTATAATTAGGATAGCTTTTATAGGTTAGCTCGGCATAGATAAACCCTGTCTCTGAGATGGGTTGAGCATTTACAAGAAATGGATCAAAGAGCAAAAGGGTCAGTGCTATGCCCCACAACATTTCTTGTATTTCCTGCCACTGCCACAAGGACAGGGGTCATTGCGTCCGATCTTTTTACCTTTTACAACTGTCTGGGGTCTTTCGCTGCCATCACCTCTGCTTAGTTGAATCTGTGGTCTTCTGAAAGTAAAAGTCTCAGCGAGTGGTTGCTCTCTACTTACCTGCACTCTGAAAATACGGCTGACCACCTCAGATTTTATCCTCTCACCCATTTCAACAAATGCCTCAAATCCTTCTTTCTTGTATTCTACCAGAGGGTCTCTCTGTCCGTATCCCCTTAACCCTATCCCTTCTTTTAGGTGATCCATTGCAAGGAGATGATCCTTCCACTGGGAATCGATTATCTGAAGCATAACCATCTTTTCTAAATGCCTCATTACTGATTCACCGATCTCCTTTTCCTTATTTTCATATATTTCTGTGATAGTATTTAAAAGACGCTCTCTTAAAAGTTCAAGAGTGAGACGCTCTTCCCCATCAGTTTTAATAACAGTCCTTTCAAGGGAGAACTGTCTTGAAAGTGCGTCTTTGAGACCCTGTATATCCCATTCTTCAGGATGAACATCTTCCGGGCAGTAGATTGACAGTATTTCATCGAGGAGGTCATCCACCATATCAAAGATTTTTTCTTTAAGTTTCTCTCCTGCAAGCACATCCTTTCTGTAAGCATATACCTCCATCCTCTGCTTATTCATTACATCGTCATACTCAAGGAGGTGCTTCCTTATGTCAAAGTTATGAGCCTCAACCCGCTTCTGTGCATTTTCTATAGCCTTTGTGACCATCCTGTGCTCGATCGGAACTCCTTCTTCCATACCGAGTCTGTCCATGATCGATGCAACCCTTTCAGCTCCAAATACCCTGAGAAGATCATCCTCTAATGAAAGATAAAATCTCGAAGAGCCAGGATCACCCTGTCTGCCTGATCTTCCTCGAAGCTGGTTATCTATTCTTCTTGCCTCATGCCTTTCAGTGCCAATGATATGTAACCCTCCTGCCTTTATTACCCTATCTTTATCTTCAAGGCATAATTTTTCTGCCTTTTTTATTGTCCCCATACGGTCTTCTTCTGTGTAATTATTTTTATCTTTTATAAACTCCTTTGCTATGCCTTCTGGGTTTCCACCGAGTATGATGTCTACTCCTCTACCAGCCATGTTAGTAGCGATGGTAACTGTGCCACTTCTCCCCGCCTGTGCAATAATCTCAGCCTCTTTTTCGTGATACTTTGCATTAAGAACAGAGTGTCTTATTCCCCTCTTTTTTAGCATATTACTCAGCCGTTCCGATTTCTCTATGGATATGGTGCCTACAAGTGCAGGCTGCCCTCTCTTGTCACAATCTATTATCTCATTCACAACCGCATCGAATTTCTCCTTTTCTGTTTTATAGATAACATCTGAATTGTCTGTCCTGATCATCGGCATATTTGTTGGAATGACAACGACATCGAGGTTATATATCTTATTAAATTCTGCCGCCTCGGTATCTGCAGTGCCTGTCATGCCTGCAAGTTTTTTATAAAGCCGAAAATAATTCTGGAATGTTATAGTTGCAAGGGTCTGGTTTTCGTTTGCAATCTTAACGCCTTCCTTTGCTTCTATTGCCTGATGCAGCCCATCACTCCAGCGTCTTCCAGGCATCAACCTTCCTGTGAACTCATCAACGATTATAACCTGACCATCCTTCACAACATAATCCACATCATGCTTAAAGAGTGTATGCGCCCTCAGCGCCTGAAGGACATGGTGAACAAGTTCCATGTTTGATGGATCATAGAGATTTCCTACACCGAGTAATTGTTCTACCTTGATATTACCTTCCTCTGTGAGTGCTACTGTGCGGGTCTTCTCCTCGATAGTATAGTCACCATCCCTCCTCAATCTTGGTATTATCTTATCTATCCTGTAATACTTATCAGTGGATTCTTCTGTTGGACCTGAGATAATAAGAGGTGTTCTTGCCTCATCTATCAAAATACTATCAACCTCGTCAACTATCGCATAGTTCATCTCCCTTTGAACATAATCATTGAGATCAAATTTCATATTATCCCTGAGGTAATCAAAGCCAAACTCATTATTCGTTCCATAAGTTATATCGCAGTTATAAGAAATCTTCCTCTCTTCGTCTGATAATTCGTGCACAATCACACCCACAGAGAGACCAATGAAGTTATATATCTTCCCCATCCATGCAGCATCTCTCTTTGCAAGGTAGTCGTTTACCGTAACAATATGCACACCTTGACCTGTGAGGGCATTAAGATATACAGGTAGTGTTGCCACAAGTGTCTTTCCTTCTCCTGTCTTCATCTCTGCTATCTTTCCTTCATGAAGAACAACTCCACCGATGAGCTGGACATCAAAATGCCTCATATTAAGCGTTCTTCTCGCAACCTCACGAACAACCGCAAATGCCTCTGGTAGCAATTCCTCAATGGTTTCACCCTGTTCTATCCTTCGTTTGAATTCATCGGTCTTAGACCTTAAGTCAGCATCGGTGAGAGAAACCATTGCGGACTCAAGTGAATTTATCTTTTCTACAATAGGCTGGATTCTTTTAAGTTCTCTGTCGTTCTTACTTCCGATAACCTTTTTGAGGATTGTTCCTATCATGCTAAAATTATATTACATTGGAGGGAGGGTGTCAATTTAATTAAAACCCCGATGGGAGCACCACCGGGGTTTTCGAGCAATTTGGTTTATTAGCCTAGAGTTTGACTACATTGGATGCTTGAGGTCCTTTTTCACCTTCGATTACCTCAAACTCTACACGCTGTCCTTCGGCTAAGGTTTTAAAACCATCGCCTTGAATAGCAGTATAATGGACAAAGACATCCGGGCCATTCTCTTGCTGTATGAAGCCATAACCCTTTGCTTCGTTAAACCACTTTACCTTACCAGTAAGCATACTACAAACTACCTCCTACTACGGTTCCCTCAATAAGATTGAATATGGAACCTTGTTTCTCTCCTCGAATGAGGGATGTTACAACTTTCTGAACCATATCTGAATCAGAATGGAAAGAGCCTCCCCCTTTCCTCTCGGACTCCAGAAACCATCTCTGGAGTCCACCAAAACTATAAAATCTCACATATACCTTAATGGGTTTACAGGTGTATTATTAATCTTTACCTCGTAATGCAGGTGGGGACCAGTAGTATTTCCCGAAGAGCCAGAGTACGCAATAACCTCTCCCCTCTTTACCTTCTTACCAACCTCTACCACTATGTGGCTATTATGACCATAAACTGTCTTTAACCCATATCCATGCTCAATCTCGACAACTCTCCCGAGACCCCCGTTGACCCCTGTAAAAGAGACAATGCCATCAGCAGTAGCGACTACCGGCATACCTGTCCTGATTGATATATCAACTCCAGCATGGAATTCCTTATTCCCGTTGAATGGTGAATTTCTGTAGCCAAAACCAGATGTAATATGTCCCCTGATAGGCCAGATAGAAGGTGTGAAGAGCCTTCTATACTGTTTGTCTTCAAAGAAAGAAATAATACTCTGCAATCCTGTTTCTTGTTTCCTTGCATCGTTTTTTAACTTTACAAGTTCCTCATGTATCTGATCGAGAACCTCTGTTTGTTTCTTGCCTTGAAGATTATAGGTTATCTCTGGAGAGCCTCCCAATCCTCGTTCTGTATAGGAATGAGTAGACGAAGGAAGAAATCTACGGAGTTTTGCATCAAGGTCCTTAAGGCGTACCAACTGTTTCTTAAAATCTGTTAAGCCAGATGTTAGTGTCAGAAGTTGGAGACGCTGTGTCTTAACCTCTTCTTTCAGGGAATGCAGCTCCCATATCTTTTCTCTCATTTCAATATAGTTAAAAAAGAGGTAAAGGGAAATCATAATACCTGCTGTGGAAGCAACAGCAAGAAATTTTAAGAAAGACCTTGAGAAGGTATATCTACGAACCTTTGATGTAGAATCAGAAAGTATCATTATAGTGAAATACTTTTTAGTATTATTTCTTTTTTTCAATAATTACTCACCTCCTCGATATAATAATATTATTATTGGACGCATATAGTATTTTATCAGAAATTTCGGTGATTTTTCCCATCTGAGGAAGTAAACTTCTTTGATAGTAATAGTATTTAAACATTTTAAAAGATAACAGCGTATATATACCACATCAAATCAAAACTGTCAAGTTTTTTGATAAAAACTAAATGGGCCTGTTAGACATATCGTTTAATATGGTATACTCTACCAGGCCCATAAATTATAAACTACTTTTTCTTTTCAGGTGCTGGTTTTGCTGGCTCTGCTGGTTTTGCTGGCTCAGCTGGTTTTGCTGGCTCTTCCTTCTTCACAGGTGGTGGCGCTGGTTTTTCTTCTTTCTTAGGAGCACACCCTATGGAAAGGGTAAATGCTACTATCACCAATAAGGAAATTAACAATGCCATTACTCTCTTCATCTAATTCACCTCCTTTCGGTAACTAAGGTGAAAAATGGGACGCTTCTATTTATCCTCAGCTATTCCCCTTTGTTAGAATGTGATATGCATATTTGGCGCTATGCTTGCTGTTTTCGGCCTATGATAAATCTATCATCTTTTATCTTCACTGTTACTGTCAATAAAATAGAACCGTCAGGCTGTCCCATAATTCGCTTTTTGTCACCCTGAACTCGTTTCAGGGTCTCGTAACGGCTTGATTTTATTAGATGCTGAAATAAATTCAGCATGACAATTATGCTATTTTATT
>JBFLZU010000098.1 GCA_040756155.1 Nitrospirota bacterium
GTGTTAAAAAAAATCCCCCTCAATCCCCCTTTGCCAAAGGGGGACTTGAAAATATCCCCCCTTTAGAAAAGGGGGGCAAGGGGGGATTTGAAGGTCTTGGCGGCTCTTTCAGTTATTTCGAACTCGGCGAGCCGATTGAGATGGAAAGCATATTGGAGGGGAAAAAGCTCCCTCATTACATGGAGCTTGGACGATACATCTTCTACACTGCAACAGGAGAGGAGTTTAACCCTTCAAAAGTAAAACAGAGCAAGAATTTTATAGGCGAAACGAAAGACTATGAAGTGTATCTCTTTTATGAACCGGATATTGAGAATCTCAAAAAGTTAGCCCTCACTCTTGATACCGCAAAGAAGTTAGGGGCATTCAAGGGTAAGAAGCGTCTGGTCTTTGCCCCTACAAAATATCTTGACCTCAATGATGCAGACTTAATCGAAAAGCACGGCCTAAAAGGAATCGAATACTGCCAACTGCCGTTTGAGATTTATAAGATGAGGGGATGAGATGTATCCGTATAATTTCAAACCGCAAGAAGCTGGAATAAAACATAATAAAGTATTTGTTGTTATGCCGTTTGATGAAAAATATGATGCTCTATTCACCAGTTTAATTGAGCCTGCAACAAAAAAAGCAAACGAGATACTCGGTTTTTCTGGGGAAATGTCTCTTGAAGCGTATAGGACAAAAGATGATATCAGAACAACATCAGGCTGGATAAATGTTTTGGAGTATTTGTTTACATCTCAGATAATAATCGGCGTTCTTACTGATTATAACCCAAACGTTTTTTATGAGCTTGGTATTGCACATGCGACCGAACCTATTACAAGACAAATCTTAATAGCAGATAAAAACCATGAGCCAACCTTTGATACAAAAGACCTTATCTATTATAAATATGACTCTGATAATTTGAATTTGTCTATCGAGCCTTTAGCAGCGAAAGTTGCTGATGCTATTAACTGGTATAAAATTGAAGAAGAAAGGGTAATTCAAAAAACTCGAAGATTTATTAGCCCTTATGGATTAGATGTCACTGTGAAATATGGTAAACAAAAAAACTTCCATTTGCATATGGATAAAGCAGACGAATATGAATCAACTTATGGGAAAGGGGCTTTTGAGAAACATTTAAAGGGCTTGGAGAATTTATGCCAACACGGTTTGCTTGGACTTAATACAAAAACTATAAAAAGTGATGGTTCTGGTGTGCATATTGAATATTCATATTATTGGACTAATTTGGGAAATGATCTTTTATTTTATCTTAAAATTATAGACGAAAAAGAATTAAAAGATAGAAGAGTTAGGATGCCCGAGTCTTTTTAATTAACTTTTGGTATCTGCTCATACGGTATTAAGAGATGAGTTTGCATTTATGTGTAATTATCTTTCCCGAACTCATGGCTCGGATATTGAGGCGAAATTACGGGACGAGGGGCAAGAGGTAAAGAGATTTGAGATTTGAGATTTCAAATTTGAAATTAAAAGAGGCAATACCATGACCTACGAGCGGTTTGAGGATTTGCCAGTGTGGAAAGCAGCGATAAGCCTTGCTGAAAAAATATACGCCCTGACCGGAAAACCTCCATTTCGGAGAAAATACAGTCTCCGCGACCAGATAGAAAGGGCAGTACTCTCAGTTTCAAACAACATTGCCGAAGGCTTTGAGCGCGGGACTACTCAGGAGTTGTTGACTTTCCTTTATATAGCAAGGGGCTCAGCGGGAGAAGTCCGGTCAATGTTGTGTTTCCTTGAAAGACTTCCTGCCTTTAAAGATCTCAAATCTGAAATTTCAAATTTGAAATTAGAGTCTGAAGTCGTTTCCCGTCAGCTCCGAGCATGGTCAGATTCTCTTCAGAATAGTGAGATTAAAGGACAGAGATACCTGAATGAAAAGGAAAAGGTGTTTGCTAAAAACAAGAAAGAGAAAGCAGAATTTTTAGAGACACTTAAGAGCTATAAAAAATGACCTCGACCAAAAATTGGCTGAGAATAAAAAATGGAACTTAAAGAATATCAGAAAAAGACTTTAGACCAGGTCAAGATCTATCTCGATTCTCTTGCCGAATACAGGGGCAAGTATGAAAAGCTTATAGCCGATGACCCAGACCTTGCCATAGACTTTCCTTTCAAGGCATGGGAGAAGGCCTGCCCTGAACTTGTTTCAGGGTCTATATCCTATCATTCAAGCAGGAACGGCCTCGGCGAGCCTCTCCCCGATTTCTACCTGAAAATTCCTACCGGCGGAGGCAAGACCATCCTTGCCTGTCATGCTATAGACCTGATAAGCAGGATTTACTTAAAGAAACAGACGGGCATTGTCCTCTGGATAGTGCCGACAACACAAATTTACAGGCAGACACTTACCCATCTAAGAAACCGTGAACACCCTTACAGGCATGTATTGGACATCTCAAGCGGTGGAAGAACTTTGATATTAGAGAAGCTGGATAAGTTTACGCCTTTGGATATAGAGGAAAACCTTGTAATAATGCTTTTGATGCTTCCGTCTGCAAGCAGGCAAAACAAAGAGACGTTGAAAGTCTTTAAAGACAGCGGAGGCTTTACAGAATTTTTCCCTTCTGAAGACGCCATAGAAGACCATAAAGAACTTCTGGAGAAATTCCCGAATCTTGATTTTTTCGGTAGGGAGGATGATTTCTTCGGCAGAATGGCAAAGACATCTTTGGGTAATACTCTGAGAGTCCTTAACCCCGTAATAATTATTGACGAAGGACATAAGGCGTACAGCGAAACAGCCCGTAATACAATCAGGGGTTTTAACCCCGCAATAATTGTTGAGCTTTCAGCCACGCCGCCAAAGAATACAAATCTCCTTGTAAATATTAGCGGACAGGCTCTTAACAGAGAAGAAATGATTAAGCTCGATCTAAATGTCATCAATAAGTCGAGCCCTGACTGGAAAGATGTAATGCTTGCATCAAAAGAAAAGAGAGATTATCTGGAACGTAAGGCTAAGGAATATGAAGCAAACACCGGCGAATACATCCGCCCTATCTGTCTTGTTCAGGCAGAGAGGACAGGAAAAGAGCAGAGGGGAACAAAATATATTCATGCAGAGGATGTCAAAGAATATCTGATTAAGCAATGCGGTGTATCGGAAAATGAAATTGCTATCAAAAGCAGTGAAAAAGATGACATAGAAGGGATTGACCTTTTAAGCCGTGATTGTGAGATCAGGTATATCATTACCAAACAGGCACTTCAGGAAGGATGGGACTGTGCCTTTGCATATATCCTTACGATACTGACAAATCCGGGTTCACAGTTAAGCATCACGCAGCTTGTAGGAAGGATATTAAGACAGCCGAAAGCCCGCAAAACCAAAGTCAAAGACCTTGATGAAAGCTATGTTTTTTGCCATAGGCCGAAAGCAGGCGTTCTTTTAGAGAGCATCAAGCAGGGTTTTGAAGTGGAAGGGTTGGGCGATTTGGCTTCAAGGGTAACTGTTAAAGAGGGCGATCCTGCATTAGAAGACGCCTCAAAGGAAAAGACTGTCAGGTATAGGGACAAATTCAAAGTATTTGAGGGCAAAGTCTATCTTCCGAAATTTGTTATTCAGGAAAACGGAGGATGGCGTAATGTTAACTACGATATGGACATTTTAAGCAGGATTGACTGGAGTGATGCAAACTTAGACTCCGTGAAAGTTCTCCCCCTGGGGGAGAAAAAAATAGAAGATGAAGAAATAAGGATTGGGCTGAGCGAGGATGTAAAAGAACTTCTTGAGAGAAAAAGCAGCGTAGAAAGACATGGCGGATTAAAGCTTGACCATGTTCTTATGACAAGGCAGTTGTTGGATATTGTTCCAAATCCCTGGATTGCCCATGATATCGGGAAAGAGGTTTTGGATGCATTACTGAAGAAAAACAGTAAAGAGAAAGTTACAAATAACCTTGCGTTTATTATTGAAGAGACTCGCAAACATCTGATAGCAGAACGTGACAGGTTATCTGAGAAAATATTCAGAGATTTGATTGATAAGAAAAGGCTCTGGTTTTTTCTTCTGGCCGATAAGGGAGGTTATGAACTTCCACCAAGTATAAAGGTGAAAAAGAGCAGCAGAAGGCTTATCAGGGATGATCATTCTGAAGTTCAAAGGAGTCTTTTTGATTATGTCCCTGAAGGAGAATTCAATGAGATGGAAAAATCGATTGCAATATACCTTGATGAGCAAGAAAAGCTTTTATGGTGGTATAGGAATCTTTCAAGACAGGATTACTACATCCAGGGATGGCGTAAGAACAAAATATACCCTGATTTTATATTTACAAAGGCTGATGATACTGGCAGAAATTTTAATACGGTCTATGTTGTTGAAACAAAAGGCATTCATCTAAAGGATTTCGAAGATACCAAATATAAGAGAAACGTTTTTAAGTTTTGCAACGAATTAGGTCAAAAAAGAGAATGGAAAGAATTAAATAGAGAGTTTTCAAGAGGGGTTGAGTTTCAAGTGATAGCAGAAGATGAGTGGAAGAAAAAGATAAATGAAATTTTTATGATTTAATGTGTAACGTTCAGAATATATTCGTGTCATAGCATTTTTATGTTGTAACCTGGGGATTGGACGAGCATTGCTGAAGTTCTCATTCCTTGCAAGGCGAAGGACAAGCCCCGTATAGATTCAAGAATCTTACGGGGCAGGCTCTGGAGGAGCGCCAAGCACTACGTTGAGTGCTTGATAAAAAGGCATGGGCTTGCCTCTGGCATGAGATTGAAGCGAGATTAGTTAAAAAGAGCAATAGTACAAATTTTTATGCATAGAATTAACTATACTGCACAAAAAAATGCTATTTTGTGGAATTTAATTTATGCAAAGCACATGGAAATGGCTGATCAGCAGTACGTAAAAATTTCTTGGTTTAGCTAACGGGACTTGGGAAGAATAAAGAGGTATTTTCAAACACTTGTAAAGTCCCTTTAAAATACCTCTTAATCAGCGGGTCGGAGGTTCGAATCCTCCACGGCTCACCATTTTATAAGTCCCATTTAAAAAGCCTCTCAGGAACATCATAGACATCTTTTATTATAAGTTTGATAAATTTAGTTTTTTCACTAAGTTTCGGGAACCTCAACATTCCGGATCTGTGATGACCTCCGGGAGGAGAACCCTCCCAGCTTGATGGTTTATAGATGTTACCCTTGTCATCTTCAAGGAGAGATATCTGGGTTAAATCAAAATCCAGTGAGCCCTGGTGTGTATCAATCTTAATATGAAACTCTATAGTTTTATTATAACTAAACTTTATCGGCTTTACCGTTATTGAGACAAGATTTTCTCTATTTATCTTTGCGGGCAGATCAATCTCTGCAACAGCATCTGCAACTACGGTAAGACCCGTTGTCTTGAATGAGACCAGAAAGAATGAAATAGAAACAATCACAACAGAGAAAACTACTGCTATATTACGCACAGTTTTCATATTATAAGCGAATATGGTTTTAAAGATATTCTCATTTTGATATAATTTATGCTTCTGGATAATATTCAACATTATTGTAATTCCCACTAAATTAGAAAAGATTCCCAGCAGGATAAAAGGTAACTGATATTTTACTAAAAATATTGCTGCAGCGGATAAACCTACTATTGGCAGAACATCACTGATGTGGTGAGCACAGCAGGCAATCATTGAACCCGTTGAAATTCCACCTGCTGTTGCAACTTCCGCTGTTGCACCTTTTACCTTTCTGGAAATATTAAATCTTATATAGGAGTAAAGTCCGAGTTGAACCCCAAAACCAATGACCAGGATGGAAATCCAATACCATATCTCTGATAATTGTTCTAAGGCATGGCTGAAGGAATTAGCAACAGTAAGAATCACAAAATATATTATTAATAACCCTATCGCTCCAATTGTTCCAATAATTATAGGCTTATTTTTTCGCATGTTCAACCTCCTCTTAATATATTGACCTCATCCGTCCTGTCTTTTTATCTATAAGAACCCTATCTATAAGATTGTTATCTTTATCGTAGATCTCTGCCTCAAAGAACCTTTTTCTTTCTTTAATTCTTCCTATCTTGATATCGTTGGCAGAGGCACAGTATTCTATAAGGATGTTTCTTGCTTCTTCGATGCTCTTTACCTCCCTCGAGGCACCATACCATCCCCACCTGTGCCCTGGACAGTAAGCACCATAGGGTGGAGAATAAGTGTCAGATGAATGTTTCATCTGGTCAGACATACAGTGTCTTTCTTCTGCGTAGACCTCTGCATAGACCTTCCCCCCTAAGGAAATGGTTAAGAACAGTGTTATTGCTATTGAAACTATCTTCTTCATTTTACATTATTGCGATACAGGGTAGGGGATGACTTTAGCCGCTCTGAGTTGGCGAAAACTTCCCCTACCCGTGTCTCCTGCAGAAATTAACTTATCATCTCCAGAATCCACCCATTGGGCCTCCGTGCATCATGCCACCCATCATTCCGCCACCTGTATATCCATGCATCGGGCAGTCATACCATCCAGTAGCAGTGGAACCAAACTTCTCTGCCTTCTCCTGGATCTTACCCTCAAGGTCCACTATCTCCTTCTGTAAGGCAGTAATCTTGGCTGTATCTGGTGTCCTCTGCCTGTAGAGTTCTCTCAACTCAAACCTCTTGCTATTCAGTTCTTTTCTCAGGGTTGCTGTCTCATCGAGGAACTTCTGATACTCAGGTGATGTGGTAGTAGTGTAGCCAGATCCATATCCCATGTGTCCGTAGCCAAATCCCATAGGTCCAAATGCATAGACCGCAGTCCCTCCAGCAAGTAGCAGAGCGATAGCCACTATCAATATCGTCTTCTTCATCTATGTCACCTCCTTTCTTTTATTTTATCTGGCTATAGCATATCAAGAGAAAATGAAGATGCTATGAACAGATTATGAATAAGTGGTGAAAGGTCGTGCAATAACATAATTAAATATCTCTATAATAATTAAAAACTTGACATCCCCTATCTCAATGGCATAATATATGCCGATTTCAGAAGATTGAAGCTCCTCACAGTAAACTGTGGGGAACTTCGAAATGTAAGGAATTGTTTTATTATATATTCGCTCTCTATGCATTTTCATGGAGGTTTATATGGAGGCGCCTCTTATATTCCATATAAAAGGAATACCACCGTTTGTTATATACTCATGGATTGCAATGGCACTCTTGATTACCATGTCACTTATTGTAAGGAGGAGGCTTGAACTCAATCCACGAACGGTTCAGAATGTGGTAGAGGCTATCGTTGAGGGACTCTTTAATTTTACATCGGATATCATGGGAGAAAAAGGAAGATACTTTTTCCCCCTTATCGGGACATTAGGGTTATACATATTAGTATGTAACTTTATGGGTCTTATACCAGGTTTTGAATCACCAACAAGCAATCTCAACACAACCGCATCTATGGCAATACCTGTTTTTCTTGCTACTCACTATTATGGTGTAAGGACTCATGGTTTATCATATTTTAAACACTTTGTAGGACCTGTCTGGTGGCTTGCACCTCTCATGGTTCCAATCGAGGTTATAGGACATCTTGCAAGACCTGTTTCTCTCTCCATGAGGTTATTTGGAAACATGGAGGCAAAACATTTAATACTTATAGTTCTTGCTATAATTGCCCCTCTTATCGCACCTGTTGTTATTCTTGGACTCGGCGTCCTTGTAAGTATTGTGCAAGCATTTGTATTCGTATTGCTTACAATACTTTATCTATCTGGAGCGGTAGAAGAGGCAGAACATTAAACCGTGAGGTGTCGGTTATTAAAATTGTGAAAGGAGGAGTAGTGAATGAAGAAGGTTACAGTAATTCTCGTTTTATCTCTTATTCTGCTTGCAATATCAGTGCCTTTAGTCTTTGCGGCAGAAGAAGGGCAGCAAGCCACGAGTAAGCTTTACTACTATGCACTGGCAGCATTGGGATGTGCTATTGGAATCGGAGTAGCAGCCGTGGGATCTGGAATTGGACAGGGTATCGCTACAGGCAAAGCTGTTGAGGGAATTTCGAGAAATCCAGGGACATCAGGTAAGATAACCGTTACACTTATCATCGGTCTTGCGATGATGGAGTCACTGGTCATTTATGCCCTTGTAGTCGTATTGATTATCCTCTTTGTTAATCCATTCAAGATATAAGATGCAGGGCACAGGAGGTAGGAAATGGGAGATTTCCTACCTCCTACTTTTCACTTCCTATCTCACACTTCTCTGTTAGATATGGAAAAGGTCAGAGTAAGATTTGCACCAAGTCCAACAGGCTATCTGCATATCGGTGGAGTAAGAACTGCCCTTTTTAACTGGCTATTCGCAAGACACAACAAAGGGACTTTTGTTCTAAGGATAGAAGATACAGATAGAAGCAGATCTACAGAGGAATCTATTCAGGCAATAATTGATGGAATGCGATGGCTCGGTCTTGACTGGGATGAAGGGCCATTCCGACAGACAGATAGATTGAGCCTTTATAGAAAACATGTAGAAAAACTACTTGCAGAGGATAAGGCTTACTACTGTTACTGCACACCCGAAGAACTGGAACAGCGAAGAAAGAAGGCAATAGCAGAAGGAAGACCACCGAAATACAACGGAAGATGCAGAGAACTTAAATCCTACCCCGCAGGAAGAACATCAGCCATAAGGTTTAAATCTTTACAGAAAGGAACAACGATTGTAGATGATATAATCAAAGGGAGGGTAGAATTTGATAATCATCAACTCGATGACCTCATAATATTAAGGGCTGATGGATTTCCCACATATAATTTTGCAGTAGTTGTGGATGATGTTACAATGGGGATAACCCATGTTATACGGGGAGATGATCATCTCAACAACACACCGAGACAGATACAGCTTTATAACGCATTTGGTTATCCTGAACCCATGTTTGCACACCTGCCGATGATACTTGGCTCAGACAGGACAAGGCTGTCAAAAAGGCATGGGGCAACCTCTGTAATCTCATATAAAGAGATGGGCTACCTCCCGGAGGCAATGGTCAATTATCTTGTCCGACTCGGCTGGTCACATGGAGACCAGGAGGTATTCTCTGTAAAAGAGTTGATAGAGAAGTTTTCACTGGAGGCTGTAGGCAAATCTGCTGCGATATTCAATCATGAAAAGTTGCTCTGGCTAAACAGTTATTACATAAACCATTCACCAGCAGAGAGGCTTTTAGAGGCGGTAATGCCATTTTTGATTAAAGGTTCTATAATAGAAAAAGAGACAATGGTAGAGAAAGAATGGCTATGCAGGGTTATTAATTCTCTCAAGGAGCGGTGCAAGACACTCGTTGAACTTGCAGACTCAATGGTATATTTTATAGTAGATTATGTAGCCATCGATGAAAAGGTAGCGGATAAGTTCCTCTCTAAAAAGAGTATTCCCTTACTCAAAAAGATTACAGAAAGACTCAGAGAAACAGAGCCTTTTACACAGAGTGAGATAGAGCAAACATTCAAGGAATTATCTCAACAGGAAGATGTTAAACTTGGTGACATTGCACAGCCCGTAAGGGTAGCAGTAACGGGCAGGACGGTGAGTCCAGGGATATATGAGGTGTTGGAACTGGTTGGGAAAGAGAAGACAATCAGACGGCTGGAAAAGGCTATCGGGAAGACACCCCAAAAATTTTCAATTTTTGGGGACCCCTGGAGGTGACGACAATGAAGATAAATTACATGCTTAAGGTCGAAGATGCAAAGATTACTGCAATTCAGAAGGCACTTGAGGCGGCTAACATAAAAGTGAGGAGTATTATTGAAGTATATAAGGAACTTGAGGAGCATGAGAAGGTTGGTAAAGAAGAGAGGTCATCCTGATGGCTTTTATAGCTGATTTCCATGTGCATTCGAGGTATAGTAGAGCAACGAGCCAGGATATGGGGTCTGAGGCTCTGGCGAGGTGGGCAGAACTAAAAGGCATAAGTCTTATCGGGACAGGCGATTTTACTCACCCACTATATTTTAATGAACTTCAGGCAAAGTTAGAGGCTGACCGTAATGGTCTCTATAAACTCAAAAATGCCACTATCCAGAATAAAACACCAGCAGTCTATTTCATGCTTACAGCAGAGGTAAGCAATATCTTCTCATACAGGGGAAAACTACGGAAGATACATACCTTGATCTTGGCACCATCATTTGATACTGTATCAAGGATTAATACAATTCTTCATAGAAGGGGAAACCTTTCAGCAGACGGAAGACCAATATTCGGATTCCCTGCAAAGGACATTGTAAAGATGGTTCTTGATGTTTCGGATAACTGTCTTCTCATACCGGCACATGCATGGACGCCATGGTTTTCTATATTTGGCTCAAACTCTGGTTTTGATTCCATAGAAGAATGTTTTCAGGAAGAAACAGGAAATATCTATGCTATAGAAACAGGGCTTTCTTCTGACCCAGCGATGAACTGGAGGCTCTCTGCACTCGATAGAATAACACTTCTGTCTAACTCTGATGCCCATTCACCCTCAAAGATCGGAAGAGAGGCAAATATATTCGATTGTAAGATTGAGTATGATGAGATAATTGATACAATCAAAAATAAGGATAGCACTCATCTTTTATATACAATAGAATTCTTCCCAGAAGAAGGCAAATATCATTTTGATGGACACAGGGGATGTAACATACTCTTCTCACCTAAGGATACAAAGAAAAATAATGGAATATGTCCTGTCTGTAAAAAACCGCTCACCATAGGTGTCATGAACAGGGTAGAGGAACTTGCAGACAGAAAAGAGGGATTTATTCCCGATGGTGCTATACCATTTAAGAGTATAATTCCCCTTGAAGAGATTATTTCTGAAGCGATTGGTGTTGGTGTTGGCACAATGGCTGTAAGCAGTGAATATGAGAAGATGATAAAGCGGGGTGGCTCGGAGTTCTCTATTCTTTTATCACTCCCTGAAGATAACCTCCATAACATCGCACATCCTAAAGTAGCAGAAGGTATTATCAGGATGAGAAATGGAAAGGTCAGTATAATCCCAGGATACGACGGAATATATGGAAAGATAAAGATATTTGAAGATGAAAAAACAGAGACCACTGAAAGCACCTCCAAAACTGAATCCCAACAAGAGAATCAGATGAGCCTGTTTTAAATCAAAATGCACAGCGAACGTATCCCCCGCAGAAAAATAGGTCAGGCATCTTGCCTGACATCAGAGGCAGGATGCCTCGGCTATTTTCTGGTTTTTATCCATTGTTTCTCTAATTTTGCATTTTTCATTTTGCATTAGAACGGAGTTCGCTATGGACAGCAGAACACTCTATCTTGGCATATTCCTCACATCATGTTCCCTGCTGATGTTAGAGATCTCGCTCACAGGGGTGTTCTCTCTCGGTCTCTGGCATCATTTTGCATTCCTTGTGGTGAGTATTGCACTCCTCGGGATAGGTGCAAGCGGTTCTTTCCTTACTGTATTTCCATCGATAGCAAAGGATGATATACCACGATTCCTCGGTATACTAAGTATCATGTTATGCCTATCAATATTGTCTACATTGATATCTGTCAGGATGATACCGTTTGACCCACCACGCATAGCATGGGATGTGAAGCAGTTTTTTTATCTTTCTCTCTATTATATTGCTCTTGGCATACCATTTTTCTTTGGCGGTCTTATCATTTCTACTGCAATTTCAAGGTATCCGAATGCCGTTGGAACCATATATTTCTCTGACCTTGTAGGTGCATCAGTAGGTTCTGTGATTGTGTTATTTGCCATAGCAGGTTTTGGCGCAACAAAGACTACTGTAATCGCAGCACTATCCGCAACCCTTGCCTCAATTATTTTTTCGATTCAAAGACGGAGAATAATAAGATTTATCACAATTGGATTGCTCCTGGCGATATTCTTTCTGTTCAAGAGCAACTCTCTTCAGGATTTTATATCCCCATATAAAGAATTGAGACTGGCACTGCTGTATCCTAGAGCATCTATCCTCGAAAGCAAATGGGGTGTTCAAGGACGGGTTGATGTTATAAAGAGCCCTGCTGTGAGGTTTGCACCAGGTCTGAGTCTTAAATATCAGAAAGAACTGCCTGAACAACTCGGTATAACCGTTAACGGAGGAATTCTTAATGCCATCACCATGCATGGATATCTACAGAGAGATGGAAAACCTGTAAATCTCGATTTTATAAGATACCTTCCATCTGCACTCCCTTATTACATCACAGAGAGGGCAAAGGTATTGATACCTGAACCTGGAGGAGGGCTCGGTATCCTGACTGCATTGTTCCACAATGTGAGGGATATTACCGTAGTTGAAAGAAATCCACTTGTTGTAGAGGCAGTAAATCGATTCGGAGGCGATCTCTACAGAAGAGTAACCCTTCATATAACAGAGAACAGGAGCTTTCTCAGGGCTGATCAAGGTTTTTATGACCTTATAGACTTTTCTAATCCAGGCAGTATATCCGCATCGTCCACAGGGTTATACAGCCTGCTCGAAGACTACACATTTACTGTAGAGGCATTTAAGGAATACCTCAAACACCTAACTGATAAAGGGATGATAAGTATAACAAGGTATCTCCTGCCGCCTCCAAGAGAATCACCGAGGATTGTGTCGGTTGCGGTGGCAGCACTTGAGAAAATGGGTATCAGGTATCCAGTAAATCATATTGCAGTGATCAGGAGTATAGAAACTGTTACCGTGTTAATCAAGAAGACCCCATTTACAAAAGCAGAACTTGATCGGATAAGAGAGTTCTGTAAAGAGAAATGGTTTGATCTCGTTTTTCTCCCTGATATAAGACCAGAAGAGACAAACATATACAATCTGTTCCCTGAACCTATCTATTTTAATGTAATAAGTAGTATTGTGGGAGATAACAGAAACAGAGCTATCGCTGATTATCTATTCGACATATCTGCTGTCAGAGATGAAAACCCGTTCTTTTTCCACTTCTTCCGGTTAAAAAACTTTATCCAAACATATCACAGCATGAAGGATAAATGGCAGGCATTCATAGAGGGAGGATACATTGTAGCAGTAGCATTCATACAGTCAGTGGTTGTCTCGGTTATCTTTATAATGCTTCCATTCTTTATTCGTCGCAGATTGAATTCTTTGGTATCACCCACTGATCCCCGGAAATTGAAAATTTTGGGTGTGTCCTCATTTCGCTTTGTTTCACGATCTCCGATTGTTTCACAATCTTCGATTTATGTCTTAACATTCATTATCTTATATTTTACCTGTATCGGTATAGGTTTTATGTTTATCGAAATAACTATGATACAAAAATTAATCCTCTTTCTCGGAGACCCTGTCTATTCTATCTCTGCTGTTCTGTTCTCTGTGCTCCTATCCTCAGGTATCGGTTCATATTTAACATCTAAGCTCGCAGTAAGTACTGATAGGAGGGCAATGCTGTGGAGGACAGCACTCATCTTTCTCGTCTGTCTCCTTATCATTTATTATTTCATGTTGCCTACTGTGATTGATTATCTGATAGTATACGAGAAGGTATGGAGATATATATTTGTCGTCCTGCTTATAGCCCCACTGGGGATCCTCATGGGGATGCCTTTTCCTCTCGGCATAAGGGCCATCAGCGAAATTAATCGCTCAATCATACCATGGGCTTGGTGTATTAACGGATCTGCCTCTGTCGTAGGCTCAACACTCGCAGTGATGCTCGCACTCTCAATAGGGTTTTTAAATGTCCTGCTGATAGCAGGAGGTATGTACCTTGTATGCCTGCTTACCGCTGTCTTTCTGCCTCGCCTATCATCGGGACAAATGCAACATCCGTGATATGTCTTACTTTGAGTTCACCGTTTACCTTTTTTATCAGGGTAAGGGTCTGGTAATATCTTGTGCTTCCGAGCGGGATAACAAGTCTCCCTCCTTCTTTTATCTGTTCTATCAGTGGTCTCGGGATATGGTTTGCAGCGCATGTAATAATTATTGCATCAAATGGTGCATACTCTTTCCATCCATAGTATCCATCTGCTGTCTTTACCTTTATATTCTTATAATCGAGGGATTTAAGTGTTGCCTCTGCCTTAGAAGAGAGCGCCTGCCTTATCTCTATGGTATATACCTCTTTTGTTATCTCTGCAAGGACTGCCGCTTGATAGCCCGAGCCTGTTCCTATCTCCAGCACCTTCTCGCCCTCTTTTAGTTCAAGTACCTGTGTCATCAGTGCCACTACATAGGGCTGAGATATTGTCTGCCCCTCCCCTATCGGCAATGGATGGTCTCCATAAGCCATTCTCTGAAGGTCTTTCGCCACAAAAAGGTGTCGGGGTATCTTACTCATTGCTGAAAGCACCCTTTTATCCTTAATTCCTCTACCTTCAATGTCCTGTTTTACCATCTTCTCTCTCGCCTTTGTGAAGGCTTCGCCCTGAGGCTCAGCCCGAAGGGCAAGGTCTTCACTCAAGGCATTGGGATAAGAGAGAAAAAGCGTAGATAAGATAATGCTGATAGATAGGATTTTTATTATTAATGTTATTAATAATGTTAATGGGATAGTTCTATTTCCTTTCATTTTCATTATTCCGTTACCTGCAATGCTGGCTAACGATATCTATACTAAGATCACCTATTTAAGAGAGATTATATTATAGGCTTCCGAAAAGATAAAGGGATAATTATTATAGATAGAATAGGTCAAAAAATAGGGGATATTAGTTGTATGGGCTGGTCTGAGAGGATCGATTTTAGGGCATTTGGTGAAGCCGATTTTCCAGTTTTAGGTATCGTAATAGACTTCCCAGTCATATTTCAGTCAAAGGAGGGCAAGTATAATGAGATTTGAGGAGTATCAAGAGAAGCGTAGATTCGTTTCAGGGAAAGTAATAATATAAATAATAGTATAAATAATGGTAAATAATAGAGTCAGACTTGATTATTGATATATATTCTTTTCTTTCCTTCATCGTCTTTCAATAGGCAAGTCTACTCACTACTTAAATCGAATTAGTCTTGGAACCCTTAATTAAGAATGGTGTTATTTCATTCTTGGTTAACAAAGAAAAAGTCATGTCATAAAACTTAAAATAGACTGAACAATTAAATTCCATCGCTGGCAACACAAGATCAAGATGTGATCCTTTAAGTTTTTCTAATTTAGGAAGTTCATGAAAAACTATTAATCCTATTCCAGCCATAGGTCTTCCAACGTGAATACTTGAAAAGTAATTTGGATGACAATATTCGGAAAGTATCTCATAAACTGTAGAAAAATCATTTATTTTTTCTTTGGATTCTTCATCGTCATTAGCAATTTCAGTCAACAACTTATCTGCGGTTTGAATCATAGTTATGACATTAACTGATTCAGTTAAGTATGAAGCATCTTTTCTAATATCGGGACTTTTAGAGCCAAAATCAAGCCTATTTAATACATGTTCTATGTCTATGTATTTTAATTTTCCGTTATAAAATGTTCTCAGATTATATAAAAAATACGCCAAGGATGATGTAGTTTCTATAGATGCTCTTGCAATAAGAAATAATATTTCTGGATTGCAAAAATTAATATTATCAATAAATCCATGGTATAAAAACTTTGATCTTTGTAAATTTTTTTGCAAAAATATAATTCCAGTATGTCCTAACGAGTCTGTAGAAAAAGTCATTTTAAAAAAGTCCTGCTCTCTCGCTGAATTTGTGATCAGTAATTTCGGGATTTACTTCCTTATAATATCCCTTTTGTTCACCTGGACTGCTCTAAAGTAAGCCTTATTCCTCTTGGTTTGATATTTATTTGCTTCATTTCTTTGTCTTTCATTTTCATCATGCGAATCCTTCGCCGTATCGATGCACCTTTTTCAGGTTGTGCACAATGCAGTACAAGAGCCACTGCGTGTTCACCTTCCGCTTACCTCTGAGTGTGAATCTGTCCAACCCAAGTATTGAACGGATATAGGCAAAGGGTGTTTCTGCCGTTCCGAGCCTTCTGTTATAAATGAGCCGACCTTTTATCAAATCTATCTTGCGCTTCATCTTTTGTGTGAATGTTTCAGGAGCGCTCTCTGATCTCCCCTGAAAGAAGTACACTTGGCGTGTCTCTGTTCGATCGGGATGCCTCAGGCATTTCTCACGGAACTCGCATATTCGACAATCCGTTTTTCGTCCACGGAATTTAATCGCTCTGTTTCCATCGACTATTACGTTGCCGCCGTTTCGGTAGAGCCGCTTCCCGGCCGGACAGATGCAATGTGTCTTGTCGTCGCTTATCGCAAAGTCCTTTGCCCTATATAATACGCTTGTCCCATAATACTCCGCCCGCTCTTTCCTGAATCGCTCTTTATATTTATCCGCATCGGCAAACCGGGGATCTCTTTTCCGAAACTGTGTGTCCGCTATGTACGCATCGATCCCGTGCTCCATTAACGTTTTCACATTCGACTCGGTATGGTAACCGCTGTCGGCTACGAGCTTTGCGTCCTTAAGTACATCACCTTGTCCTATAGCATCAAAGTTGCCCAGCGTGCCCTTCAGCATCGGCTCAAGCAGATCATGCTCCTGCGCAGCTCCAAATGCCTCTGCATGCACAATCACCTGATGTTTATCATCAATTGCCGCCACTCCGTTATATCCCTGTATCACTCCATGAGAGGTCTTCATCTTCGCGCTCTCATTGTCCGTGATGTTGCTCTTGATAGGCTTGTCGTCATTGTCCTTGAGCCATTCTTTTATCTTCTTTACCTTCTTCCGGATGGTATCTACATACTTTTCTTCCTGCTCAACTATCCCTTTGTCTTTCTCCTTTGTATCTATTTCACGATGTCTCCTGATTATCTGTCTGATTACTTTTTCCATCTTCTCTTTTTTCTTTTGCATCTCCTCTTTGGTACCGCTCCATTCCTTCGAGGCATTCGACGGCATCTTGCATCCGTCTACCGCAAACATCTCCTTGCCTATCAATCCCATCTCATCGCATATCATTAATACTTCAAGAAATAACCGGATGATCTCATGGTCCAAGGTCGAGATGAAATCCGCTATTGTCGTAAAGTGAGGCCTGGTGTCCGCTGATAATGCCATAAATACTATGTTCTCTTCGCAGCACCGGGCTATCTTCCGGCTTGAGGTAATACCACGAGAGTAAGCATACAGTATGATCTTTAACAGTATCGCAGGATCATACGCAGGTGCGCCGGTCTCGTCATTTTGGTATCGCGAATCAAATATCGATAGGTCTATTTCGTTGTCTATTAGATAATGAAGGGTATGCTCGAATGTCCCCGGCAGTATCTGTTTATCAAAATGGATAGGTATGAACTTGCCCTGTGAATAATCATACTCTTTGTATCTCGCCATATGTCTCCTTTCTTACTAAGCGGTGTAATGTTTTTCTCTATGTAATCATATGGCAATTCTAAGAGGATTTCAAGACTTTTTCTACAGGTTCAACGTCTATGTCGGAAGAAAAGCCCGTCAGGGTTTTGAGGTAAGTCTCTTCCGCCATTGATATCTCCCGTTGAGGGCAGTCCAAAATTAAGCAATACTAACTTGCAGTCGTTTACCCAAAGCAGACGCTACACGCTCTAAAGTTGATAGTTTGATGTCCTCTGCATGATTCTCAATTCTTGAAATTGCAGTCTTTTTGGTCTTAAGTCTACGAGCAAGTTCTTCCTGAGTTAAGCCTGCGGATTTGCGTGCCTGACGAAGCATCACTCCAACTTTAAACTGTTCATAGCCTTCATCAAATCCTTCAGTAAATTTCTTGTCTCTTTTTTTTCTTTCGCTTATATATTTTTTCAAGTCACTCATGCTTTAACCTCCTTTTCAAAAAATCTCTTCTATATGCCTCTGCTTTTTCTATTTCAGATTTAGGTGTTTTCTGGCTCTTTTTTATAAATCCGTGTGTAAGGACAACAATAGAATTATCAACAAAGAAACAAAATATACGGTATGCATTCGAACCAAACTGAATTCTGCATTCCCAGATTTCGTCTGTGCCAACAAGCTTCTTAAAATACGAAGAAGGTACAACATTCAGATCCTCCAGTAGATTAAGCACCCATGTTACCTTTTGTGCAACCTTTGATGGTAAAGAATCAAGAAAATCTTGTATTGGACATTTCCCATCACTAGTTTTATAAAAGGTAACCGTTCTGTTCACAATACTATGTTAACTTGCTTGTTAACCTTTGTCAAGTGATTTTTGAGGGTCTTTCCCGAATCTCTCGCAAGTTTTCTAATAAGTTTATTAAAAAACCAGCCTGCCTGTGCGTAGTACGCAGACAGGTGGAAGAGGAAGTTAGCCAGCCAATATGAATTCCCCTTGCCTGCAATATTTGCGCAAGCAGGAGAGATTATAAAGCGTCTTAAGTTCTCAGGTGCTCTCTGCTTACCTGCCAGCGCAATCATGCAGGCTGGGATGAATATATGCCGAGAAGGGGTGGCCGATATGAGCAGATCGCTGGCGATGCTATAAAGAACCTGCTTGCGCAATCATGCAGGCAAGGAGGATTCTTTATATCGAGCCGGTCTCTGAATTCTACGGTCGTGGGGTTACGGAAGCCTTCTGCCGAAGGCTTGATGAATGGGGGATCAACCTGTCTACGCAAACATGCAGGTAGACCCCTACTGCGTAGTGTTCGATATGCTCACCTCGTTTCCAAAAGTGATCTCTAAAGTCTGGCCTCCTGTCTGCGTCTGCACAGGCAGGAAGGCCCTTTGGCAACCTGTCTGCGTGTCGCACAGGCAGGAAGGAGCGTCTCTTAATCCCAGAGATGATAGAGATATATGCTGGCACTGTGGTAGAGAAGATACTGCTCTTCAAAGAACAACTATGGGATATCTTTGACAATTCAGAAAACAAGACTGAGGCTTATGCAAAGCGTGATTCTCTGGCTAAAGAGGGATGGTGGCAGGGTTCCTGGCATCTTACCACCTGCTTGCGCAAATAATGCAGGCAAGAATGTATGGAATTCCTTTCTACCTGTGCGGACACGCAGACAGGTTGAACCCAAAGTTTGAATACATGGTCACTTATCTGGAGCATCCTAAAGTCCCTCGGTGTGGACAGTCCGAGACATTAATCAATGTCTGGAGACAGATAGAGGCTGTCCGCACCTGTCTGCGTTCGCACAGGCAGAGGGGTTTCAAGAGCCATGAAGGCCGATTAAATCATCTCAAATTGTTCCAGGTAACACATTATCTAAATCTAAAAGAAAAAACCAAGGTTTAATCTAAGTTGCGAGAAAATCGGGAAAGACCCATTTTTGAGAGACACGGTCGCTCTCAATGGATGTTAGGCGATGTTTCTGGTTTATCCGATATTAAAAACCGATATTATTTAAATCCCCCAGATTTATATTTTTTCATAAATTCCGAAGGAGTGAGGACAAAGACATTTATATCACACTTTTTTCGAATCTTTGTCAATTGGGCTTTGAAATTTCTACAATATCTATAATCTGTTGTAACATAGTATGGGGTATAGATTGTCGAGACCAATAAATTAGGTGAATCAATTCCTTCCTTATCTTGCATTATCTCTTGTAGACATTTTTTCTTACGTTTGATATCACTATGCATTTTTTGAGACACGGCTGCTGGCCATAATCTATAAGCCGTGCCCATTCTTTCTTTAAGTAATTGGTGTTTCTCTGCTCCCGCCCCTCTTTCTTCAATCATAGTAGAACTTATTGGAATGCCAATTTCAATGATACCTTGTTTATCAAGTTCAATCATTTCTTCAAATGCAAGTCGATCTGCCCTTTTATTTTTAGGAAGACTATTATCTATCAAATCCCCTAAGACAGAATTATCAACTGCTACACCTTGTCGAGTATCAGCGAAATTCCCCAGTTAGTATCAAAATAATTCCCCACCTGGTATCAGAATAATTCCCCAGTTAGTATCAAAGTAATTCCCCACTTTTTCCACAATAGTGATATAAGATTTCCTG
>JBFLZU010000099.1 GCA_040756155.1 Nitrospirota bacterium
CAGGAAATCTTATATCACTATTGTGGAAAAAGTGGGGAATTACTTTGATACTAACTGGGGAATTATTCTGATACCAGGTGGGGAATTATTTTGATACTAACTGGGGAATTTCGCTGATACTCGACATCTAGATTTTGAACAGTCGTTTTTGCCTGTTCTTTTGCCCGCTGTTCGTCTTTATCCAGCTCACACAATACGTGGCCCGTGTCTTGGCTCGACAAAGAAACTTTTTGAAGATGGGCTTTAATCTGGTCGAGAAGGTTTTCTTCCCTTAAAAAGTGTTTTTCCTGACAGGGCCCCTTTTTCTTGGTGCAATGATAATAATGATGTCCTTTTTGTGTCTCAGCGGTGATTGAACAGCCGCAGGAAGCGCACTTCATTAACCCAAGAAAGGCAAAGCCGTGTTTTCTGACTTTTTGTGGTTTTCCTTTGTCTTGGATAATTTCTTGAACCCTATCAAAAAGTTTCTTTGAGATTAGCGGCTCGTGAGCTCCTTCAAAGACTTCGTCTTTATATTTCATAAGGCCAGTGTAGAAAATATTTTGTAGCATCCTGTGAATATTGCCTATTGAAATGTCTTTGCCGAGATTTCCTTTCAAGCCTTTGTCTCTACACCAATCTGAGAGAGAATCTAATGTGTAATTTTCTGTTGAGTAAAGTTCAAAGAGTTTTTTGACTTTAGGGGCTTTGTCTTTATCGATATCAATCATTCTGGTTTTAGGGTTATTGAGGTAGCCAACCGGAGCCCAGCCGGGCCAGACTCCGTTTCTGATTTTCTGCCTAAGACCTCTTTTTACATTCTCTCGCAGATTATCTACAAAATATTTTGATTGACCAAAGGCAATATTTAGCATAAATAACCCTTGCGGTGTTGGTTCAAACCAGAAGGTAGGAAACTTGAGGGACTTAATCAAACCGCAATCTATCAGATAGATAATTTTACCTCCATCAACAGAATTACGGGCAAGGCGGTCAGGATGCCATGCCAAAATTCCATTGGCTTTTCCTTTTTTAATCAATGACAACATTTCAGCGAACTTCGTTCGCCCAGGTTCTTTGGCAGTTTTTGCTTCCTGAAAGGAAGCGACAATTCCAAGTTTTTCTTTGGCGGCAAATTCTTTTAATTCTTGAAGCTGAGCTTCAATAGAAAGGACTTGCCTGTCCTCATCCTCTGTTGATTTTCTGGCGTAGATAAAGTATCTCATGGTTTTGGTTGGTTAAGTTAATAATAAAATAAAAATGAAAAAATTTTCTTTTACTGTTCCGACAAGCGGGACACAAAATCGCCAATTGATTTTTTCCTTTAAAATTCCATACAATCTGGTCGCCGAGTCCCGCCGAACGCGGGACGAGGCGTTGACCTTTCCTGAGTGGTGCAGAATACTGAAAATAGTGCGAACATTTTTCGCCGCAGGCGGCGAAAAATGAGCCACCCAAATCTTGCGGCTTGAACCACATTTTAGTAAAAGAAAATTTTTTCATTATTATTATACAGAAATCCTAATGGATTTTTGTTTTTTAATCTTGATTTCTTATATACACTCTAATATTCTGACTTTGAATATTCTTGATTAGAATATATCATAAAATCATGCCAAAAACAATACATTCAGAAAAATATCGAAAGCTTGTTAGTAAATTAAAATCCGCTCGTCGGGAAGCTGGGTTTACACAAATACAAGTAGCTAAAAGGCTAAAAAAGACTCAATCTTATATCTCTAAAGTTGAAGCAGGAGAGCAAAGAATTGATGTTATTGAACTAAAAATGTTCGCTGATTTATATAAGAAGGTTTTAAATTATTTTATAAAATAATTTGTGAAAAAATACTGGGATAAAAATTTGCAGTTGATAAAAAAGTTATTTAACTTATGTCTATGACTACAGGGCTACCCCGAGAATTTCAACTAAACAGTTTTATGGTTAGCGAAAATCCTTCAATATGATTTAAAATAAACAAAGAGAACTAGAAAGAATGAAGTTTCTGATTAAGGATTATAATTCAAGTATTGAGGGAATGCTTTCATTAAGATAGGCAGTCAATATATCGGGGAAGAGCGTTAGTACATCACATTTCATTTTCAGGACAAAGAGCAGCCTTCTCGGAGAAGGTCATAACTCTTCCCTTTATTTATACTCATCGACTGAGCAATTAAGATTCAGTTTTGGAGTATTATTCAGCCTATTCCAATATTTCAAGAACACAACGCTTGCCGAGCTTAGTACCTGCAGCACTCAGTATTGTTCTCATTGCTCGCGCTGTATTTCCCTGCTTTCCGATAACCTTCCCAATATCACTTTTAGCAACACGCAATTCAAAAACAACGGTTCTTTCTCCTTCTACCACGGCAACTGAAACTTCCTCCTGTCTATCTACCAGAGACTTCGCAATTTGTTCAACTAGTGATTTCATGTCCACCTCCATTTGAATCTGGGTTGTTTTTTACAGACCCGATATTTTCAAAAGTTTTTTCACAACAGATGTTGGTTGTGCTCTGAGTCTGATTAATAATAGCCTTGTTAGATTTCTACTATTAATAAGATATTATCATATACACTTAGACAAAACAAAAGAGGAAGTGCTAAAGACTGGAAGTGCCTCCCCGTAAAGCTTCGCAACGTGGCAAGCAGAGCAATAGCGCAACAGAGCCGCAGAAACTTAAGGGGTCATGACGCCATACCTCCTAATAATTAATTAACCATCTTTTTCAGATTCCAGAATTATTAAATGGGGTTCGTTATGGAACTATTAAGGTGGGGTTTGGCTTTCCTGTTAATTTATTTTTTATTAACCTTATTAACTTTTTTACGAACTGGTTTCTTTAAACAGGTTTGGCAAATCGATGATCCTTTTGCATCATAACACCCATTTTCATCAATCGTTTTCTCTAAATCCCCGCAATATATTTTTATCTTTTTCATATTAATGTATTGTAGGCCCCCTGTGATTTAGTAGCAAGGTAAATCAGTTTGATCGGATTCGAAAGTTAAGGATTATAGGTAGAAAGCGAGAAAATTATCTCAATAATTCTTTTGATATCTATTTAGTTTAACTTGTGTTAAAGTACTACTGACTTTAAAAGCTTGAAAAGACTCTCGGCCTTTAAAGCCGTAAGGCTTTTTTTCTATAAAGGAAAAAACATAATATGGATTTAATATCCTTACCAATTGAAAAAAATGAGAATCGATTTAGGCTTGTAATGGCAGTTATAAAAAGGGCAAAAGCGTTATATCAAGGGGCAATGCCAAGAATAGATAGTAAGTCAAAAAAGATGACAAGTATAGCACTTGAAGAAATAATATCCGGCTCTATAAATGTTCTTTCAGGCGAGGCTGCGGTAAAAGCCGAAGAAGAAGCTAAGAGGATAACTTACCAAAATATGATGGACGAAGCTAAACAGAAAGCATCATTTCCTGAAGAAATGACTAAAATCGAAAAAGACCTCCAAGTCTATCTTCGAGAAAAAGAAGAAGTGGTCGTTGAAAACACCACGTAGTGGAGCACCCATGAGAAAGACTTTCAATAGTACTCAGGATAAAAATATCCTTATATATAGGCTCAATCTTAAAAGTCAAACCCTTCGAGAGAAGGCGACAGAATAATTACCAACAAAGCCTGTATTAAATATTTTGATAAAAAAGAAAAGGAAATCTTAGGGAAGAAGAATGTAGAAATCAATTATGATAATAAAGACAAAACATGAAAAACTGACTGTGCTGCATGTGGCAACCCTTAATCAGCCGATCAGGCCAGACCTTGGGTATGGTCCCATAGAAACAGTCGTCTATAATATAGATAAAGGACTCCATTCTTTAGGTCACAGGTCGATCGTTGCCTGTTCAGGCGATTCCAGAGTCGTCGGGGAACATTACGTGACTGTTGATCAAAGCATCGGTGACTATTGGAGCGATAATACCCCGGAACGGCGTAAAACCATGAATATACACCTTTCAAGGGTATTGGACAGGGCAAAGATGGGCGACATTGACGTCATACACACGCATGATGCAAAAGCGGTTGAGTTCATTTATGACAGTGTATTCAGCATGCATGTACCAATTGTGATGACCCTTCACGTGTCCTCAAAAGACAGCTTGTTGGAAGGAGCTTACCAGCGCTGGTGTAATCCTCTGTCATCTCCCCTAGTATATTGCGCTGCTATAAGCGAATATCAAAAAAGGCAGTATAGTGACCTAGTAAACGCAGAGAATGTTGTCTACCACGGAATTGACGTTGAAGAATACCCTGTAAAAGAGGAGCCGGTCAAAGGAAGCTATTTGTTTACTATCGGCAGGGTAACCCGTGACAAGGGACAGGACAAGGCCATAGAAATTGCGAAAAAAACAGGTTCTAAACTTATCATTGCCGGTTGTGTCCAGAACAAACCCGCAGACAGGGAGTTTTTTATGGGCTTGAAAAACTCTATCGATTTATTCGTTGATGTTGGCAAAAAACTCGTTGATAATGACTATTATGACAGGGTAATAAAGCCGTTATTGGACTGCGACAAACAGATTATCTACATCGGAGAAATCAGCAGCGAGCATAAAAAACAATGGTACCAGCATGCGCGGGCTACCTTATTCCCTATACAATGGGGAGAACCTTTCGGGCTTATCCAGATCGAATCGATGGCATGCGGTACGCCGGTCATAGCATTCAATAAAGGCGCTGTTCCAGAAATAATGGTGGACGGAAAAACAGGGTTCATAGTAGATTCCATGAATGCTATGATTGAAGCAGTCAGCCGCATCGATAGTATTGATCCTCGTGAATGCCGGAGACATGTGCAGATTCATTTTTCCATAACAAGTATGGCCTTAAAATATTCAAAATTATATCATCAAATAATCGACAGCCATAAAATATCAGAAAGCTGCAGCAGTTTGTCAGACAGCTATCTTTCTAAACCTCTCCACCATGGTACGATAGCCACATAATAAACACATGCCCAAAGACATTCCGGTAAGCAACGGCAATCTTCTTTTTAATTTTGACTCAGATTATCAGATCAGGGATGTGTATTTCCCCTTTATAGGACAGGAGAACCATTCAAAAGGAGACCCTTTTCGGTTCGGTGTGTGGGTGGATGGACGATGCTCCTGGATGGGAACGGAATGGGAAAAGGATCTGAGGTATCGCGATAACAGCCTCGTTACTGATGTTTCTCTGAAAAACGAGTCCCTGGGCCTGGAACTGCGCTGCCATGACGTGGTTGATGTGGACTTGAACGTATATATAAAAAAAATTACGGTAATAAATCTGAGAGGGTCGGAGCGTCAGGTAAGGCTCTTTTTCAGTCACGACTTTCATCTCTATAGCAATGCTATCGGAGACACGGCTTATTTTGATCCACGGACCCGCTCCATCATCCACTACAAAGCCAATCGTTACTTTCTCATTAATTGTTGCAAATCTGAAAAGTGCGGCGTGGATTACTACGCCTGTGGCGACAAGGAGGTTCCGGGAAGGAACGGAACCTGGAAAGACGCCGAGGATGGAGAACTTAGCGGTAACCAGATTTCATGGGGCTCTGCCGACTCTACAATAGGAATATGGCTGCAATTGCCCTCCGGTGGGAAAGCAGAAGCTTTTTACTGGATTGTAGCAGGCACGCATTACAATGAGGTGGCTCAACTCAACCGGGATGTTATAGAGAAGACGCCGGATGAGCTGATTAAACGCACATCGGATTACTGGGGAGCGTGGGTCAATAAAGAACCCAGGTCTTTTGGAGACTTGTCAAAATCTGTCATTGACATTTTCGAACGCAGCCTCCTGATTTTAAGAACTCAGATCGACAACAGGGGAGCAATCATTGCAGCAAATGATTCGGATATAGTCCGTTTTGGAAGAGATACGTATTCTTACATGTGGGGACGCGATGGGGCTTTCGTAGCCGCTGCATTGGCAAAGACCGGTTACACGCATGTGTGTATGAAATTTTTTGACTTTTGCGCCCGTGTTCTATCAGAGGAAGGATATCTTTACCAGCATTACAATCCTGATGGATCACTGGCCAGCAACTGGCATTCCTGGTTAGTGGATGGAAAGGAAGTGCTCCCAATACAGGAGGACTCGACCGCTTTGATTCTCTGGGCACTCTGGATACACTTTAAGAGTTCGAAAGACATAGAATTCATCAGAACTCTCTATGATAAGCTTATTAAAAAGTCTGCTGACTTTATGGTAACTAACCGCGATCCTGAGACTAAACTGCCCATCCCCTGCTATGATCTCTGGGAAGAGCGGTTTGGGGTGCACTCTTTTACTGTAGCAGCAGTGATTGCCGGTCTCAGGGCAGCAGCGAATTTTGCAAAACTCTTTCAGGATGCTTCCCTGGCAGAGAAATATGACAAAGTGGCCGAACAAATGAAGGAGGGGCTTGAAAGGCATCTGTACCACACGGGTCTAAAGAGGTATGCCCGCTCCGGTTACAAAAAAGGCAAAGTATATGAACTCGATGAAGTGATCGATGTCAGTCTGTTGGGACTCACGATTCTGGGGATATTGTTTCCCGGAGATCCGCGGATGGTCAAAACAATGGAAGCAATACGCAGGCAACTATGGCTCAAGACCCCTGTTGAAGGCTGTGCCCGATACCAGAATGATGTTTATCATCGGCAGAGCGACAGCCCGGCAGATATTCCCGGCAATCCCTGGTTTATTTCAACGCTCTGGTTAGGGGAGTATTTTATAGCCCGTGCCGAAAGTCTTCAGGAACTCCGCGAGGCCATTCCTTACCTTGAGTGGTGTGGGAAGAATGCTCTTCCTTCCGGTGTGCTTGCAGAGCAGGTACACCCTGTAACCAGTTCTCCTCTTTCTGTTTCACCGCTTACATGGAGCCATTCCTCTTTTGTGTGGGCGGTTCTGCAGTACACTGATAAATACAACTCGTTAAAAAAATAATGGTGTTTAGTACAGCAGGCTCGTCACAGGTCTTGAATGAGATTATTGACTTTATCTGTTGATTACTGAAAGCAATCCACAATTTTATTGAGTATATCATAAGTGTGGAGGAAGAAACATTACACGCTGCAGTTTCTTGACGCTTCACAGCTAATGCAAGTATGATATTTAAGATGAAATTTTTGATATTAAAAAAAGAATTTGCCGCCAAAGGTAAAATCTGTTAAGATTTTAATAGTCCCGCTCTGCGGGACTAAAAACTTGAAATTGTCCAAGAACGCAGCGAGCCCCGACGAAGTCGTGGGCGAGCCGCAAGATTTGGGTGGCTCATTTTTCGCCGCCTGCGGCGAAAAATGTTCGCACTATTTTCAGTATTCTGCACCAATCGAAAATGCATGATCACTATTCACTGATCACTGATGACTAAGATGGTTGACCTTGATAAAGCCTTAAATACTGCATTAGTCGCCACCTCCAGATCAGGAGAAATCCTCAGGGATTTGTTCAAGAGACAGCGAACACTAAGCAGAAAAACAGACAGTTCTATTGTTACCGAAGCCGATATCGAATCTGAAAATGCCATAAAGGAAATTATCAGCAACAGCTTTGCTGAACATAGCATACTTTCTGAAGAAGCTGGTTTTAAGGATAAGGGCTCTAATTATATCTGGTGTATCGATCCCCTCGATGGAACAACAAATTTCCTAAAAGGATTCCCTGTTTATGCTGTTTCAATTGCCCTCTTGAAAGATGGCTATCCTGTTCTCGGTGTTGTCCATGAGCCTGAATCAAAAAATACATTCTATGCTATAAAGGGAAATGGCGCATCTCTGAATGGTGAGAGATTAAGTCCCGGAGGTCAGGGATCTAAAACAGGGGATCTGCAGGTTGATATACTTATTGCTATCGGCTCTATATACAGGAAGGGCATCCCTGAATATCTTATTAGGATACTTAGAAAGGCAAAAAACAGAAATATCGGCTCTGCGGCTTTACATCTCTGCTATGTGGCGATGGGATGGTTTGATGCCTATATTGGTGATGGTGGATATATATGGGATATAGCTGGAGGCACTGTTGTGCTTGAAGAGGCAGGCGGAACAATCCTCACGCACGGTGGCTCTCCTTTATTTCCGATGAAGGAAATATACAAGGGCAAAATAGAGAAACTTTCTTTTATAGCTACAGGGAAGGGACTCTATGATAAAATAGCAAAAGACTATCTGAAAGATTGATAAAAGGAATGCACAGGAGGTAGAGTAATGAAGCCATTAGTAGCAATCGTTATGGGCAGCGATTCTGATCTCCCCGTCATGGAGGAGGCTGCAAAGACCCTTGATGAATTTGGTGTACCTTATGAAATGACAATAAGCTCTGCACACAGATCACCCAAAAGGACATCTGATTTTGCAAAAGATGTGGAGAGTAGAGGGCTTCGTGTCATAATCGCAGGGGCTGGTGGTGCAGCACATTTAGCAGGCGTTATTGCATCTGAGACCACTCTACCTGTGATAGGTGTTCCTATTGATGCCTCACCACTGAAAGGAATGGATAGCCTTTTTTCAACCGTCCAGATGCCTCCAGGCGTTCCTGTTGCTACTGTCGGGATAAATAACGCAAGGAACGCAGCCATTCTTGCAGTTCAGATACTGGCTGTGAGTAATAAAGAACTGAGAGATAAATTAAATGCCTTTAAGGCAAAGTTAGAAAAATCAGTAGAGGAAAAGGCTAAGAAGTTAACGAAGAAAATTTCCTGATGAAGGCAGATATAGATTGTATACCATGTTTCTTCAAGCAGACTGTTATAGCACTCAGAGAGGCTACATCTGATAGGTCTGTTTCCGAAAGGGTAATGCGTGAAATAGCCTCATTTGTCAGGGAGGTTGATCTCAGTGAAAACCCTGCTGTCATTACAACGGTTATGCACCGAATGATAAGAACCCTGATTGGATGTGACCCTTATAGCGATGCAAAGCGGAGGTCGAATAGGGCAGTTCTAATGCTTTATCCTGAGCTTGGAAGGATGGTCAGCGAGAGCGATGATCCTCTACTAACTACGGTGAGGATTGCTGCAGCTGGAAACGAGATAGATTTTGGACTCTACAGCACAATTGATATAAAGGGAATTCTAAACGAAGCGATAAATGGTGTATTTGCAATAAATGACTATGATGCGTTTAGAGATGCCCTATACTCTTCTGAAAGTGTAATGTATCTTACAGATAATGCGGGCGAGATAGTTCTCGACAAACTCCTTATTAGTGTGATAAAGGATAAAGGCAAGCATATCACAGTAGGGGTAAAAGGCTCTTCTGTAATAAATGATGCCACACTCAAAGACGCAGAGGAGACAGGAATTACAGATCTGGTGGCTGTTATTGCCAATTCTAATGACTGTGTTGGAACAATACTTGAATTCTGCTCCAATGAATTCCTTGATGCCTTTAACAGCGCTGATGTTATTATAAGCAAGGGACAGGCAAATTTTGAAACACTCTCTGGTATTGAATCCATTCATCTGAAAAATAATAAGGCGATTTTTTATATTTTTAAGGTGAAATGTGATGTAGTCGCAAGAGAGGTAGGAGTTAAAAAAGGTGACATGATTCTAAAGGGTTCAGGGGTGAAGGTTACAAATTGAAGTCAGGATTAAACCTCAGGAGAGCGGCAGAGGTAATAAGGGATGGTGGTGTTATTATATTTCCGACAGATACATTCTATGGTCTCGGTGCAGATGCAACGAACCCCTCAGCAGTCAGAAAGGTCTTTATGGTCAAAGGTCGCTCTGCCGATAAACCAATATCTGTACTTGTCCCTGATAGGAGGAAAACAGAGGCATTGGTATCTGAGATGCCACATGAGGCTGTTATACTTATGGACCACTTTTGGCCTGGTCCACTCACGCTGATATTTAAAGCATCACCCTCGATACCCGAGATACTCACAGCAGGAACAGGAAAAATAGGTATTAGGATACCTGATAACCCTTTGACTATAGAACTCCTCAATCTTTGTGGTGTGCCACTTACCGCTACGAGTGCAAATCCATCAGGAGGTATGAATGCCTCCACTGTTGATGAGGTTGAGGATAGCATAAAGCAGGGTGTTGATTTGATAATTGATGGGGGAAGGACTAAAGGTGAAAAGGAGTCCACAGTGCTTGATATTGCAGAATCTCCACTTGTTATAATAAGAGAAGGGATGATAAGCAGAGAGGCTCTCGGATCCATTTTAAATCATGGGGAACGCTGCTAAGGGTAAGAGTATTGAAGCTATAGCAAGGGACATCGCTGATGGCTATATCTATGTCAACCCATTAATGCTGAAAGGCTTTGATGCCGATTCGCTGAAAGACCTTTATTACAAACTTACAAAGGTGCAGGTTGATACGAGAACAGAGAAATATCCCTTTAATGACACCCAGGAAATAAGGAGAAGAAACTTAAAGCTACAGCGTTTATTTAATTCTATAGTAATCCTGAAAAATTATTTAAGGGAAAAAAGGATTGTTGTATAAATCCGGATCGATGGAATTTATACCCTCTTACCTCAAACTCTCCAGGGAAGAATTCAAAGAACGGATGAAGAATGCCTATGCTATCTTCAAGGAGTGTACCTTCTGTCCGAGGAAGTGCAGAATCGACCGAACAAAAGGTGAAACTGGTATCTGCAGGACTGGAAGCAAGCCTTTTATATCAAGTTATAATCCACATTTCGGTGAAGAAAGACCTCTTGTAGGAAGGCATGGCTCTGGCACGATCTTCCTCGGCAATTGCAATCTACTTTGTATCTTCTGTCAGAATTACACCATAAGTCATCTGAGCGAAGGTAATGAAAGGTCACCTTCTCAGTTTGCTGCCATGATGCTTTTTCTTCAAAGACTTGGATGCCATAATATAAACTTCGTTACTCCGACGCACCAAGTTCCACAGATACTCGGAGCTCTGAGGATTGCAATAGACAGCGGTTTGAATATCCCGCTGGTATATAATTCAGGTGGTTATGAATCTGTTGAGACGATCATGTTGCTTGATGGCATCTTTGATATATACATGCCTGATTTTAAATATACCGACCCAGAAGTGGCATTTGCCCTATCGAAGGCAAGGGATTATCCTGAGGTCGCAAAGGCTGCAATAAAAGAGATGCACAGACAGGTTGGTGACCTTATTATCAATAAAGAGGGTGTGGCGCTCAGGGGTCTTCTCGTAAGGCACCTTGTCCTTCCAGAGGGTCTGGCAGGGACAGCTGAGGTTGCGAGATTTCTTGTTGAGGAGATATCAACGAATACCTATATTAATATAATGGATCAATACCATCCATGCTACAAGGCATTTGACCATCCATCACTTAATCGGAGGATAACGAGGAGAGAGTTTGAGGATGCAGTGAGGATGGCACTTGATGCAGGGATTAAAAGGCTTGATGGGATAACAGTTTAAGACTTCTGGAGGAATAATATGAAGTTATTGATAGCGGTATTCCTGACAGTATCAATGCTCACAGTGATCTTTAGTATTGCATATGCTATATCGCCATGGGAGATAGAAGAACTTCCTGGCAAAAATGCACCCAACTTCACACTCAGGGATTTAGAGGGAAGGGATATCTCTCTATCAGATTTTCATAGGAAGCCAGTCCTTCTTAACTTCTGGGCAACATGGTGCATTCCATGCAGGACTGAAATGCCTTCTATGGAGAGACTACACAGAGAATATAAGGAGAAGGGTCTTGTGATTCTTGCAGTCTCGGTTGACAGGGAATCTGCTGAGAAGGTTAAAAAGTTTGTTAAAGAGCTGAGCCTTACATTTCCGATACTGCTTGATCCACCAGGAAAGACATTTAGGACATATAAGGTCTATGCGATACCTGCAACATTTCTCATTAATAAATATGGTATTATAGTAGATAAAATTATCTGGGAGAAAGATTGGGCAAGCAAGGAATCGAAAGAACTGATAGATAAGATGCTGAGAGATAAATAGATATGGCCGATGCACAGAATATGTCCTACACCATAGCGTTCACTGCAGGTGTTCTCTCTTTTTTCTCTCCGTGTGTATTTCCATTAATCCCATCATACATCTCCTACATGACAGGCGTCTCGTTTGAGGATCTCAAGAATGCATTGGACAGAGGAAAGATCAGGAGGATTACCGCTATAAATTCCTTCTTTTTCATCGCAGGGTTCTCTACGATATTCATCCTCCTCGGTGCATCTTCAAGTGCTATTGGACGGATGTTGCTTGAATATCAGGATACAATAAGAAAGGTAGGAGGCATACTTGTAATTATTTTTGGACTTTACATTGCAGGTGTACTAAGACTTGGCTTTTTATCGAGGGAGAGGAGATTTCATTTAAGGGATAAACCTCTTGGATTCCTTGGCTCATTTTTTGTCGGAATAATCTTTTCTGCTGGATGGACACCCTGTGTTGGACCCATCCTCGCAAGTATACTTTTATACGCATCTACCGCAGGTTCTGTTAGTTACGGCATAAAGCTCCTGACGGTGTTTTCCCTCGGATTAGGAATTCCATTCTTTATTGCTGCAATTGGCATAAACAGTCTTCTATTACACTTCCGCAGAATACAGAGGTATCTTAGGATTATCTCTGTGATAAGCGGTGTATTCCTCATAATCGTCGGCATACTTATCTTCACAAACTACCTTACAGTGCTATCATACTATTTGACAGCACTATTTGGCTCAGCAGGGATATAATAAGGATTAAATGATTATTTTAAGTTTCCTTAGCTCGGTACTGTTTGTATTTTTCA
>JBFLZU010000100.1 GCA_040756155.1 Nitrospirota bacterium
TGATGCGGAAGTTATTGATCGCGTGGTTGCCTCTATCGATAATGAGGCAATTACACTGAGCGATGTTCATGATGCCATGCAGTTTTCTGGTAAGAATATCTCAGAAAAAGAGATAGTCGAAACACTTATAAACAGGAGGTTGCTTTTAAGAGAGGCAAGGAATCTGAAACTATCTGAGATTGATAAGGTGGAGATAGATGAATCAGTTAAAAGACTCAAATCAAAATATCCATCCGAAGAGGCATTCCGAAAAGCTTATAATAATATAACAAAATATGACCTGCATGAGCACATTCGGGAATCTCTTATAATAGAAAGGTTGATAGATTACAGGATAAAGGCATTTATAATCATAACACCTGAACAAATAAGAGATTTTTATGAAAAGAACCGTGATAAGTTTGGTAAGGAGGGATTTGAGGATGTAAGAGATGAGATAAATCAATATTTGATAGAGATAGAAACAAATAAAAGGCTAAAAGAGAGACTCGACATCCTGAAAAGAACAGTCACGATATACAGGATGTTTTAAAATCTCAACAATTTTTGTTTTCTTGACATCAACTATATTTTCTGTTAGATTTTGTTAATAATTAAGGAGAGTTACATATGTTGTTTACCAGGGAGAAACAGGTTATCGGGCTGGATATCGGTTCAAACACTATAAAGGTAGTCCAGATATCCAGAGGAAAGAATGGATATCGGCTTGAAAAGGTAGGTATAGCTTCACTTGAACCAGAGATTATTGTTGATGGTTCGATTATTGATGCAAGCAGGTTTGTAGATACAGTAAGGTTACTTCTGAAGGAACAGGAAATAAAAGTGAAAGATGCGGTAATATCTGTTTCTGGTTATTCTTCTGTTATCATTAAAAAAATTACTATTCCTGAGATAACAGAGGAAGAATTATCTGAATCCATAAAATGGGAGGCTGAGCAGTACATACCCTTTCCGATAGACGAAGTGAACCTTGACTTTGAGGTCATAGGACCAAGTGCAACTGCAGATAATCAAATGGATGTTTTGCTTGTAGCCGCCAAGAAAGAGAAGGTAAACGACTATATTTCTGCGATAACACAGGCAGGGTTAAACCCTGTGGTGGTTGATGTTGATGTGTTTGCACTTGAGAACATGTATGAGTTAAATTATAGCATTGAGCCCGGGAAAAATGTGGCATTGGCGAATATAGGTGCAAGCACCATGAATATAAACATTATAAGAGATGGGATGCCGCTGATTACAAGAGATAGTCCAGTAGGTGGTAATCAATACACAGAAGCGATCCAGAAAGAACTCGGGATTACTTACGAGAAGGCTGAGTCTTTAAAAAAGAGAGAGATAAGCATGGATATAGATCCCTCAGTGATGGAAAACATTATGTATACAGTATCAGGGACCATTGCTACCGAAATTATAAGGGCTATGGACCTTATTAATGAGGAGATAACAGGATTAATACTTAGTGGTGGGTGCTCCAAACTTTTTGGTTTACCAGAGTTCTTAGCAGATAAAACGGGTGTGCCAACTGAGATTGTAAATCCATTCAAAAGTATTTACGCAGATCCAAAGGTGTTTAGACCTGAATACTTAACTGATATAGCACCAGTTGTTGCTTTAGGGGTGGGTCTTGCAATAAGAAGAGTGAAGGACAGATGGTCAGAATAAACCTGATAGTTCCATACAGGAAGAAAAGGAAACCCAGGATTATCCCTGGACCAATAATCTTACTGGTAGCGACAGCAGTCGTATCGCTTGGGGCTGCTGGATTCTTCTGGGTATCTCTGGAAAATAAGATAAAAACCCTCAGTGATGAAAAATCAATAGCCGAGAGAAGGCTTGTTGAATTGAAGAAAAAGATCAAAGAGGTAGATAATTACGAAAAACTTAATAAGACAATAGAAGAACGGGTTAATGTTATAGAGAAACTCGGCAAAGAACAGAATGTTCCTCTATATCTCCTTGGAGAGATAAACAGATATATCCCGGAAAGGGTGTGGCTCTCCAAGATAAAGAGTGAAGACGAGTGGTTTTATGTAGAGGGTAAGTCGTTTACCAATTCCGATATCTCAACCTTTGTTGAAAACCTGAGAAAATCTCCCTATCTGATGGATATTGATGTTGAGAGTTCTGTTCAGACTCATCTCTTGGGAAAGATTATAGTCTATGATTTTAGAATAGCCTGTAAGGTGAAGGTGTAATATATGACTTTTGACCTTAAAAAAATGCCACCGAAGATTAGACTACTTATAATAACACTTCCAGTTATTTTAGTCTCAGTGTTATTTTATATCTTTGTCTATCAACCTAAATCTTCACAGATCGAGAAACTAAATTCAGAGGTAACGAAACTGAAAAACGAAGTAACCCTAAGTCAGAATAAGGCACTAAGACTTGATGAGTTAAAGAAGAAATATGCCCTACTTCAAGATAAACTCAAAGAGTTGAACGAAAAACTCCCTGAGCGGAATGAGATTGCCAGACTACTGAAGCAGGTCTCTGATTTAGGAATAAAATCAGGGCTTGAAGTGTCTGAGTGGAAACTCGAGAAAACCAATATATCGATAGATCAAAGCGGGTTATTTGCAAGGATACCTGTAAAGGCTGAGATAAGAGGTGGGTACCATAATATTGCTAAATTCTTTGAAAGAGTTAGTGATATGCCGAGGATAATAAATATATCAGAATTGACGATGGAATCTATAGGCGTTACTCAAGAAAAGACTGAGACAACTGGTTTAACAGGTATAAAGACAACCATGAAGGTTATTACCTTTTCATCGAGCACAGAGATGATAGCACAGAGAAAAGAGGCTCCAAAAACTGGTAAAGCCGCTTCTAAATAGGAGGTCTATTGGGGGATGCGTTATTTACTCTCTTTCGTTTTGCTGTTAACCCTATTTTATTCAGGATGTGGGACAAAAACACCTGAAACAAAAGAGGTGGTGAAAAAACCTGAAATACAGAAGATGGAAAAAGCAACTGTAACCCCAATACCAGAGCAAATCAGTCCACCTGTTGAGGCAAAGAAATATACCTACACGGATGGAGGCAAGAGAGACCCCTTTGTTTCACTCGTACGACCTGAAGAAAAGAAAAAAGCAGTTATATCAGCCGACCTCCCTCCACTTCAGAGAGTTGATATATCAGAGTTGAGACTCATAGGGATTGTATGGGAAGGTTCTAATTATGTTGCGATGGTCTCAACTCCTGATGGGAGGGGATATGCTGTGAGAAAAGGAACAATAATAGGTTTGAATAAAGGTGTGGTTGTGGATATAGCAAGCGATCATATAGTCATCGAGGAAAAGGCAAAGGATTATTTAGGTGAAGTAAAGACAAAAAGAACTGTATTAGAGCTACGGAGAAGAGAGGAGGCATGACAATGAGAAGGAAGAATAGATGTCAGCCAATAATCTCAGCAATAATCATATCTGTGTGCATTGTACTACCCCTAAAGGGTCCCCCAGTATATGCAGAAGAGACACAAAAAACAGATACGAATAAGCTTGATGAGGTAATAGAAAAGGTCATCGCAGCCGAGGAAAGAGAGGGTCAACAGCCACAGAAATTTACAGGACAGAGGATATCGCTTGACTTTCAGGATGCCGATATTGTTAATGTGCTCCGCTTGATCTCTGAGGTAAGTGGTTTGAATATCGTCATCAGCCCTGATGTAAAGGGGAAGGTCAGTATAAAGATGTCAAGTGTTCCATGGGATCAGGCACTTGATACGATACTTAAGACTTATGGTCTTGGGCAGATAAGGGAAGAAAATATAATCAGGATTGCCCCACTGACAGCTATTGCCAAGGAAAGGGAGGCTGAGCTAAAGGCAGAGGCGTTGATTACAAGAGTTATTCCAGTAAATTATGTAGATGCCAGAGAACTCTCAGATACAATCGGTAAGGCAAAGATACTCAGTGAGAGAGGAAGTGTTGGTGTTGTGCTACCTGCAAAGGATGCAAGGGCTACAGGTGTTGTGGTTAAAGATATAGCAGAAAAGGTAGAAGAGGTCGAATCACTTGTAAAGAAAGTAGATAAACCCGCCCCTCAGGTCTTGATAGAGGCAAGGATTGTAGAGATGACCTCTACCTTTGAAAGACAGCTCGGTATACAGTGGGGAACAGAGGTTGTAGGTAAGGACCTCGGGAAAGGACACACAGTGAGAGGAGGGATACTTACTCCAACGAGAACTGATACAGCGACCTATGGTGGCTCACTAATTAGCAAGCCGACTACACCCTCTACTACTGATCCGTCCTCTTATCCTACAAATTATGCGGTTAATCTCCCTGTAACAGGGACCCCATCTGGAGCGCTTTCCCTTACACTCGGAAGATTGGCAGGGACATGGCAGCTTGATGTCCAACTTTCTGCGATGGAGAGTATGGGTGAGGGGAAGATAATCTCTACCCCTAAGGTAATAACACTTGATAATCAAAAGGCTACGATAAGGCAGGGCAAAAGGGTTGCGTATGAAACAACATCAGCCGAAGGGACTAAGGTAGAGTTTGTAGATGCCGACCTCTCACTTTCTGTTACTCCCTCCATCGCACCAGAGGGATTTATATCTATAAAGATAGAGACAAAAAAGAATGAGCCTGACTTCACGAAGACACTTGGTAGTGGTGCACCTGCAACGATAGATACAAAAGAGGCGTCCACACAGATCCTTATCCGTGATGGTGATACAATCGTTATTGGTGGAATCCTTAAGAAAACTAAGAGCGATACAACTACAGGTGTTCCCCTTCTTCACAAGATACCTCTCCTCGGATGGCTTTTTAAGAGGGAGTTAACCTCAGATTCAACAACAGAACTCTTAATCTTCATTACACCACGGGTAATAAAAACAACATAGATGCTTAGATATCTTACTTCAGGAGAGTCCCATGGTAGGGCGATTATCGGCATAATCGAAGGGATTCCCACCGGATTATCTTTAGACGCCACATCAATAAATAAAGAACTCGCAAGAAGACAGATCGGCTACGGCAGGGGTCTCCGCATGAAGATTGAAAAAGACACCGCTGAAATACTCTCAGGCGTTAGATGGGGTGAAACTATCGGGAGTCCTATTACCATCGTAATAAAAAACAGAGACTGGGATAACTGGCAGGATGGTTTATCTCCTGAGGTAGGATGTAAAGGTTCGATACCTCCTGTAACTATCCCTCGACCTGGACACGCTGACCTCTCAGGGGCTATAAAATATGCCCAGAAAGATATAAGAAACATCCTTGAGCGTTCGAGTGCAAGGGAGACTGCTGTTCGTGTTGCTATTGGAGCTATAGCAAAGAGGCTGATTGAGGAGTTTAATATTAAGGTTTTAAGTCATGTTATAGAGATTGGTGGAATAAAGGCAGACTTGAAGAATAAAAGTATTGAGGAGATAGAGAGAAATGCAGAGAGATCTGACGTAAGGTGTGCAGATAAGACTACCTCAATAAAAATGAAGATGAAGATAGACGAAGCAAAAAAGAAAGGTGACTCAGTTGGAGGGGTATTCGAGGTCATAGTTACCGGTATTCCCGTTGGTCTTGGTAGCCATGTTCACTGGGATAGAAAACTGGATGCAAGGATAGCTGCTGCTGTGATGAGCATTCAGGCGATAAAGGGTGTTGAAATAGGAGCAGGTTTTGAGGTTGCGAGAAAGTTTGGTTCAAAAGTGCATGATGAGATATTCTACCAGTCACCAGTCACCAGTCACCAGTCACCAGTATGGGGTTTTTATAGAAAGACGAACAATGCAGGTGGGATAGAAGGTGGAATTACCAATGGTGAGAATATAATTATAAGGGCTGCCATGAAACCTATACCTACACTGAAGAGCCCATTAAAATCCGTTGATATTATAACAAAAAACTCGATTGAAGCTACCTATGAAAGATCAGATATATGTGCTGTGCCTGCAGCTGGTGTTATTGGAGAGGCGGTCGTTGCCTTTGTTATAGCAGATGCAATGATCGAAAAGTTTAGTGGGGATAGTATTTCTGAGATGAAGAGGAATTACGATGCATACATGAAATATATGAAAGGATTTTAAAGTTTGAGAAGAAATATAATATTGACAGGCTTTATGGGGACAGGGAAAACCGAAGTGGGCAGACTGATGGCTCAAATGTTAGATTTTCAGTTTGTTGATACCGATCAGATTATAGAAGAAAGACAGGGCATTACGATAAGGGAAATATTTGACAGGTATGGTGAACCATATTTTAGAAACATAGAGCGGATGGTAGTAGAGGATGTGTCAAGAGGGAAGGGTCAAGTTATAGCTACAGGTGGTGGCGTTGTTCTCGACAGAAGGAATATGGTCAATTTGAAACGGGCAGGTCTTGTCGTATGCCTTTGGGCTTCACCCAGCACTATATATGAAAGGTCAGCAGGGAATAGCGATCGACCTCTTCTAAATACTGCTGATCCAATGAAGAGGATAAAAAACCTTCTCAAAGAAAGGGACGCTTATTACAAACAGGCAGATATATCTATTGATACAACAGGTAAATCTCCTGAGATGGTGGCATCAGAGGTCATCAGAAGGACGGAAGTGTTCGAGTCAAGGGTTATAGTGGCGCTTGGAGACAGGAGCTACGATATAATTATCGGGAGAGGCATACTCTCTAATATTGGAACTGTAGCAGAAAGGTTTGATGCCAGCAAGGTAGCTATAATATCTAATCCTACGGTATTCACCATTTATGGTGATGTTGTCGTAAGATCTTTTAACGAGGCTGGATATGAAACCCTTACTTTCATGGTAGGAGATGGGGAAGAATACAAGACGCTCGATACTGTAAGCCATCTATACGATGAACTGCTTTCAGCCAAACTTGACAGAAAATCAGGCATTATTGCTCTTGGAGGTGGTGTTGTTGGTGACATCGGTGGTTTTGTGGCTGCCACCTATATGCGTGGGATATCATATATACAAGTTCCTACTACCCTCCTCGCACAGGTTGATAGCTCTGTTGGAGGTAAAACAGGTGTGAATCATCCACTCGGCAAGAATATGATAGGGGCATTTTATCAGCCAAAACTTGTCTGGATAGATATAAAGACACTAAATACCTTACCTGAAAGAGAGTTCAGGGAAGGATTAGCAGAGGTTATAAAGTACGGCATGATAGCTGATGAAAATTTCTTCTCCTACCTCGAGGAAAATATCGAAAAGTCAATATTGCTTCAGGAAGATGTCCTGAGCCGTGTTATAGAGAGGTCATGCGAGATAAAGGCAGATGTGGTCTCGAGAGATGAAAGAGAGTCCGGGTTAAGATCAATTCTGAACTTCGGGCATACAATTGGACATGCCATAGAAACAGTTACCGATTACAGGACATACAGACACGGAGAGGCAATTTCAATAGGCATGGTTGCTGCTGCGAGGATTGCACACCGTCTTGGATTGTGCAATAGTGATGTTGTCATACGATTGAAGAATCTTATTGAGCGTGCTGGACTTCTAACAGAACTATCAGATATTAACCCTGAAAGGATTATCAAAGGTATGGAGATAGATAAGAAATCTACTCATAGAAGGCTGAGATTTGTGCTACCAACGGCTATAGGGAATGTGATTGTAAAGGAAATAGAGGATTACAGCCTAATAAAAGAAATACTTGCTCAATAAATGGGTATATTCAATATGGCGATACTAAATCTTACTAAATATGAAAATCAAGCACTGGATGAACTTATTGCTACTTTAAAGGCAGATTGGCCTCTTGCAAGATTTATAGTATTTGGCTCTAAGGTAAAAGGTATGGCTGATGAAGAGTCGGACATTGATATTCTAATAATACTCCCCTGTAAAGTTACTGGAGAGTTAAGACACCATATAATACAAAAGGTTTTTGATGTGAACCTTACTTATGGAAGTAACATAAGTGTGCTTATAGTTTCTGAAGATGAATGGGAAAGAGGGAATATATCCATTTTGCCTATTCATGCCTTCATTGAGGAGGAAGGCATCCCTTTATGAAGAAGGAAGGAAATATAAGGAAAGGATATTGAGCGAACAAGAGGTGATTTTGTGAAGAAGGATGCATGGGTATTCATTGAGCATATCTTAGAATGCACAGAGCTGATAAAATAGATCTGAAAGCGAGGTTGGATATCAGATGGCGGTCCGCACTCTTGACAGCGAGCATCTAAAAGAGTTTTGCAAAAGAAACGGCATTACATTTATGGCCGTGTTCGGGTCGTTCGCACGGGGGGATTTCGACCTGGAAAGTGATGTTGATCTTCTGGTCAGGTTCTCCGGGCGCAAGAGCCTGATAGACATTGTTAGGCTCGAAAGAGAACTCTCTGAGTCCCTGGGTAAGAAGGTCGAGCTGCTTACGGAGGCATCTATAAGCCCCTACCTGAAAGAGAGGATACAGAGGGAACTGAGGGTAATCTATGAATGAAAAGGATGACACAGTATACCTGAAGCATATTCTTGACGCTATCCAGAGAATCGAGGATTATTCTTCGGGTGTTGATGAGGAGATATTCAAGTCCCCTCTGCTTCATTATCCTGTACGTCTCATATCTCGTTATCTCTATGCTGTGCCTGTATCTCATCAACGCCCATATCTTCTTGTGGCCGTATTCTTGGTCAGAAAAAGATAGCTTCTCTATCATCTCCTTTTTGAATGGCTCTATCTCCTTTGTAGCCTTCTCTTTCTTCTGATAGTCCCTCAGCCCGTAAACCTTCCGGTAATACTCTGTTCTCGGAAGCCCAAGTATAAAGTAGGACATCGTAAAGAAGTATACAAATAAACTTTTACCTTCCCAGCCTTACACTTCACCACTACCTCCAATATCTATCTCTCTTCCTTCTACTTCTTCGCCATCTAACTGGTAAGTATCTCTATACCTATCTAACACAATGAGCCTAAAAAATATTGACACAGATAAAGAGTCATGATAGAAATTATCCATGAAGCAAGGGATAACTATCAATAAGGGTATATCAGGCAAATTAATAGTTTCATTTCCTTACAGTCCGCTTTTTGTCCAGAAAATTAAGACTATCAAAGGCCACAGATGGCATCCAGATGAAAAATACTGGAGCTTTCCTAATACTGATGGAACCCTGGAGAAGATTCTAAAGGTCTTTGAAGGTGAAAAGATACATATAGACCCTTCCCTGCAGAATGTCATCACCGCTTTACAACCTAATAATTACGACATTACATCTTTTAAAACAGAAAAAGAAGTCCCCTCACCCCTTGTGGGAGAGGGTAAGGGCGAGGGGGACTTTGAAGACCTAAGAAGAGAACTCCTTTCAAGAAAATACAGCTATAAAACAGTAAAAGGCTACATCTTCTATAACAGAGATTTCCTAAAATTCGTAAAACGAAAACCTTCTGAGATTAATGACAATGAGATAAAAGATTACCTCCTATACCTTGCTGAAGAAAAACATGCTGCAACTTCCACATTAAATCAGGCCATTAACGCCCTTAAGTTTTACTATGGAACAATGCTTAAGAAGAAGTTTGTCTATGAGGTCAGGAGGCCGAGAAAGGACAAGAAACTGCCCGTGGTTCTAAGCAAACCCCGTTAGAAATTAAACGATTATGCGACCTTATTATACATATGTAATCCAGAGCGAAAAGGATGGACAATGGTATACTGGATTCACTAATGATATAAGAAAGCGTATTCAAGAAGATAATAAAGGTCTTGTTTTCTCAACCAAGGGCAGGTGTCCATGGCGGCTAATATATTACGAAGGCTGCCTTAATGAAAAAGATGCAAGGGCAAGAGAGGAATACTTAAAATCAGGGATGGGAAAACGATATATAAGAAATAGATTAAAGTTCTTCCTATGCAAAGAGATATAATTAAATTTCTAACGGGGAAAGAAGAAATTGCAAAAATCATTAATTCGGTAGATAATCTAAAACATAGGGCAATCCTGATGCTCGTTTATTCTGCGGGATTAAGAGTTGGAGAAGTAGTAAGATTGAAATCCGATGATATAGACAGCAGAAGGATGTTGATACATGTAAAAGGTGCTAAAGGCAGAAAGGACAGATATACAATGCTTTCTGAAACGGCACTTGCCGTGTTAATGGATTACTGGAAGGCATACAAGCCTGAAAAGTGGTTATTTGAGGGTGCAAGGGTAGGCTTGCCTGCATGATTGCGCAAGCAGGTAGGTATTTGTCAACAAGGACTGTTGAGAAGATATTAGAGCATGCCTGTAAAAAGGCAGGCATAAAAAAAGAGGTATCAGTACATTCCCTCCGCCATAGCTTTGCGACACATTTATTGGAGAGCGGAACAGACTTGAGATACATACAGGAACTATTAGGGCATGCACACAGCAAAACAACCGAAATATATACTCATGTGAGCACAAGAAGCATAGGTAAAATAAAGAGCCCATTGGATACATTGAACCTTAAGAAAGAGGGTGATGAATGACAAAAAAGACAAAGGCAAGAGGGAATTATGGTAATTCAGCCAGAGGTGGGATATCCGAAATATTTCGGATAT